>VXRD01000105.1 GCA_009838845.1 Gemmatimonadota bacterium
ATATTAAAATATGACAATATGACAAAAAATTGTCAAGGGGAATTTCTATTTTGAAGTATTTCGGGTAGGGTGATCCAGCGTCAGGCGTCTGTTTCTGATGACGTTTTTTCACGCGCCATGCGGATGCCCTTTTGTTCGTCAACGCTGCGCAACAGGAGACCGCCCAAGATGAAGAACAGGCCCACGGTTGCCATGCCGTAGCGCTGGGATCCAGAGGCTTGTGTGATGACGCCCATGAGGAGGGGGCCGAGAAATGCCGTGGCTTTTCCCGAGAAGGCGTAGAAGCCGTAAAATTCGGTTTCTTTGTTTTGGGGGACAAATCGTCCCATGAGAGACCGGCTGGCCGATTGGTTGGGACCGGCAAATAGGCCGACGAGGAGGCCCGCGATCCAGAACCAGATTTTTTCTTGAGGTACGACGGCGATGATCGCCGCGATGACGAATCCGACGAGGGTGATCTGGATGGTGAGTTTGCCGCCCAGGCGGTCGTCCAGGTACCCAAAACACCATGCGCCGATGCCGGCTGCGATGTTGACGATGATGCCGAAGAAGAGGACTTCTTCAAATGTGAATCCAAATGTGCCTGCCGCATAAATGCCGCCGAAAGCAAAGACGGTGATGAGGCCGTCGTTATAGACGAGGCGCGCGAGCAGTAGTTTGAAGATTTCCCGGTAGCGCTGGAGTTCGCGGAAGGTTTGCAGGATGCGCTGGTAGGATGCAGCCAAACTGAGTTTGTCGCCAGTTTGTCGCGCAGGGGGAGCGGGTAAATAGAAGAGGGCTGGGAGGCTGAAGATGGCAAACCAGATTGCAACACCGATGTTTGTCGCCCGGATGTGTGCATGGGTTTCTTTGGTGAGGCCAAACCACGGGGTTTCTGCGGATACAAAACCGACCATGAGGACGGCCATTGAGAGCAGGCCCCCAAAATATCCCACGCCCCAAGCTTGTCCCGATATGCGCCCGATGCGTTCGGACGGGGCAATGTCGGGCAAGAAGGCGTTGTAAAATACGATGCCCATTTCAAAGCAGATACAGGCGATGATGTAGAGGGTTAATGCATAGGTAGCTTGCCCTTTTTGCGGGAAATAGAGCAGTGCGGTGAAGATGACGGCGAGAAATGTGAAGAATATTAAAAAGCGTTTGCGATATCCGCCCTGGTCAGATAGCGCGCCGAGGGGTGGCGATAGCAGTGCGACGACGAGCATGATGATGCCGACGCCGCGAGACCATAAAGCCGTGCCTATGATCTCATTTTCAGCGATGACTTTGGTAAAGAACGCCGCGTAGATAAATGTGGTGACGTTGTTGGCAAAGGAGGAGTTTGCAAAGTCATACATCATCCACGAGATGATGGTTTTTCGGTTGGTGGTTTTGGGCATGGTGAAGTGAGAAGTAGGAAGTGTGAAGTGATAGGACCCGTCATCGCGACATGGTTTTGAGCCGCGATCCAGAAGTTTTTGCCTGTCGTTAACGCCAGTAATCCAGTAAAATCAATACTTGTAATAAACGATCAATCCCCAACCAAAGGTTGAAAATCCTCACTCTCCATCGGTTCATATCCATCCCAACGACCGCACATTTCAACCAAAACGCGCTGTGTCATCGGAGAAGGTGGGGGATTGACCCTCACCACATGCGCCGTGTACTCACCGGGCGATTCGGTCATTGCCCTCGCCATCTCGGAAACGAGATAACGCGGGGTCCAGCCAATCATGTGGTAGTCCGTTGTCTGGAGTTGCACGGCCAGACCACTCACTGGATTGGTCAGTTCCAGTGTTACATAAAGTTCTTCTCCCGGCTTCAGCGCATTCAGTCGTTCTTGCGCGGGGAGGCTTGTGTGTCGCCATCCGTGCAGGAAAAATCGACAGACAAAACTTCCATCTTTGGCTTTGACCAGTTTTGGAAAGACCTCGTAATCGTCGGTTACCCGATAGCCACCGCTTACCGATAGCATCTCGAATGGATCGGCACTTTCAGGTAGGTCAAGTCGCTGAACATGATCGGCGAAGTCCGGTCTGTTCGGTTTCATAACCCGGTTCTGGAACAGGTAAAATAGTGCTGAGGATCGGTAATCTCTATGCAGTTGAGGAAAGCTTGGAAGGGGCGGATATTTCAACTCTTGCTGTGCTCGCACAGCCCCGCCCGTATAGCGAAAGCGATACTCCGGAAGCTCGACATCTGCATCCAGCCGACCAATCGGGAACCATTGATGGCTCCGCACTTTGTCCTGCCACGCCAGGAATAAAGTTTTTGTGCTCATATCAGATAAGTCTCCTCAGTTGTTCACAATTATAGTTCATCAGCGCAATCGCGAATGTGCGGGCTGAGGACGTCATCCAATCAGTGGGTACGCGATTCACAATTTTAGACAAAGAATCCTTGTCGAATTTCTCCAGTTTCAAAATTGCCGGTTGAAAAAGGTCTGGATAGGTGGGGGCCGCACGTCGTACTAACTCCAGCGGACTGGAGCCATGTCGCTCGTCTTCTGACCAGTAAATTGCACCGCGTCCTCTTTCCGCATAGTCTCCTACGCGATTCTCGACCATCAGCCTGTCGCGGCGTTCATCCCGAAGTTCCCGGCCCAGCGATGATGCGTGGTCATAAGACGGTGCTATGAAACCCTTCCCTTCATCACCTGCCCGCCGCCGAAGTATGCCCCAGTTCTCGTGATGACGGTCTGTGTTACCAATTATAGCATCCAGTACTAAATACTCCGCGAATAGGAGTTTAGCATTTTCGGTAGCTTCGGGTTGCTCGAAGATACGCTCCAGTGCCAGCCAAATATTCTTCAGTGTATGATGCGAATGGTGGAATCTCGCCGTTGGATCGTAATCCTCTATCGTTATTTCCAACAACTCATTACCGTGGAACAACTCCCGACCCCCAAGAGCAAACGATTCTGTCACCGAACCGCGCTCACCTTGAAACTCCGCCAATTCTACCTTCGCGTGTGTAATCCCTATCACAGAGGCAACCTCGGCGGCTATCTTCTCTGCCCAGTGTTCTCCTGTGTTTGGTCGAGGGTGCTTGAATAGCCAGTTTGTATTATCATCAGGCTTACTATACCAGAACTTCGTTTTACCCCCCATTTCCTCAGGGTTAATAACCCATTCTGGTTCTACTATAACTATTGGGTATTCGTCAGACATGCGTCAGTTCCGATTCTCTATCAACATACGCAATACGCCTACACCTGCACAATTCGCCAGGCTGTCAGCATTATGAAAATACCCCGTACTCAATGCGTCCCAGAAGGTCTTCAACTTCTCGAGCACCTGGTTCGGTATCTGCATAATCCAGTGGAGAAACGCTGCCAAGAGCAGTTAATGGCGTTACAAACCATTGACGAGCAACTTCCTGTCCTCCCAGAACCTCGACAGCCCGATCATATAGCAGACCAATACGCAGTAGGCGTTCCGATTCATCGATATGCAACCGTCCTTCTTTTTTTCGATGTGTCAGTGTATGTACCGCAATTTTAGTTACAGTAGCCAGAGCTTGTTCAGAAATGCCCATAGCATTTTTTAATACGTCAAATGTCGCTACTGGCAATCCTTCTTTTATTGCTGCAATCATTTCAGATCGGTTTTCAAAACGCCATCCTGCCGATGTCGCATAAGTTGTCGTCTGTCCTTCTGCGATAACCGAAGCACCATCTGCTGTTCGAAATCCCGTTGATGTCCATCTCCAGACTTTCAATTGTTGAGTTTTCATATATCCTCCTTTTTCCTCGAGGCAACAATTCTGCCAGAAGATCATTGAAGCGCAAAAATGTTGGTATCTATCACAAAATGTTCAGAGTTCATTTCTCCCAACCCCGATCCCATTCAGCCCGAAGCTTTCGTTGAAACGCCACCGGGTCATCAATGTCTCGAAACGCTTGAATTTTGCCATCAAGATCCGATAGGACATCTGCACCTTCTGTTTTTCTTTGTTCGTCTTCCTGTAGGTAAACAGCAACACGAGCCTTTCGACCAAATGCCTCGCGAAAGTCTGTAGGAAGTTTGCCGTCTTTGGCAATGACGATTTCTTTCTCAATCAATTTCATGGTTTTTGTCCTTTCCTCATACGCTAAATGTAGCGAATCAAGCGAAATTGTGCCACCTTTGATCATCTATACGGACAAGATATACTCTATCTCAAATATCGTTGTACATCTCAGGGTCTGGATCAATTTCCACGACTTTGCCATCGCGCCTGACCACAACTTTGGTACCGGTCTGGTGCGCGATCAGGTGTGCGCGTTTAGCGGCTCGTATAAGCGCGGCAGGTGCCGCTTGCATGTCGGGATCGTCCAGTTTGGACACAGGGATTTGATGTTTTTCTTTTTTCATTTGCTGTTCTCTGTGATGTCAGGGACGATAACTGAGCAAACTCTTTATTTTATTCAGTTTGCCAGGCGGGTAGAGAGAGTGGCCTATGAATTTCTGCAAGCTGGTTTTATTCAAAATCGTCGTGTCGCCGTGGCTGGCGTCCTGGTCAATTAAGGTAGAGGGAACATCTTCCCAGTTGAACGCACGTCTGCCAAAGGCATCGCGTGGTTCCCAGACGATGACTTTCTCTCCGTCAATCGTCCATCCTTTGGACGCATCGCCTTCTTTTTTTACATAAGATGCTGGACGCAATAGACTTTCGAGGGCTGCTTTAACTCTGTCGTATCGCTTTTCCGCATAATTTTGCCAGGTTATTTTGCGGCACCATTGGGGCGGTGTTTTGCCTGTTCCTTCAGATATGATGTCGCTTATAACCTGAGATGAAATTGCCAGCCAATCGTCCGGGAGATGACCGGGGGCCATGCGATCCATAATTTCTACGAGGTATCGTTTATAGAGATGTCCCGTCAGACTGTTACGTATCTTCTGTACATCGCCTTGCAAACGCTGCCGGGTTTCCTCTTCGTGAGAGGGCAGTGCAGTCGTGGTGTATATCATCAGGCTGCGTTTAACGATTTCGTCGGGAAATGATTGGGGTTCGGCATTCATTGCGAGTATGAAGCACGGATATTCGGAAACTGGGGGCTGTAGTTCCTCTTTGATCATGTCCTTGCCGTACTGGTTGAAGGCGCGTTGTCCTATATCATCAAACACAACGGGAAAGCGTTTGTACGACGCTTGCAATCCGCGAAGTCGGGATGTGGTGAAACTCCGTTTTTCCACTGTGTTGGTGCAACTGAACATGGATGTCATAAGCGTATCAATCAGGCTGGTTTTGCCGCAGTTGGATTTGCCAAAGACGATGCCAAAGGAAGGAAAGCGGACCACATCGCTGTCTTGCACCAGGGCAAGTGACCGCATGTCGCACATGAAGGGGGAGAAATACAGCCACGCCATCAAGGTGAAGTAATCCCGTTGCAGCCGTTTTACATCTCCCTCAAAGGCGGCGTAGTTCTCGAAGTATTCCAGGAGCAGACGCGCATCTGTTTTTACCGAATCGCTATCCCATTCCAGCGGGAATACATCATCCGATAGGGTGGCCTGGCGCGTGGTTCTGTCGATATGGAAGTTGCGCGTATCGACTTCTTCGGCTGACTTGACGAGGACCACGCGATTTATCTGGCGTTTGATGTTCTGGGTGATGCGTTGCTTCCCATTGCGTATGGGAGGCATGACCGATGATAGCGCAGGACCAAGAGAGGCAAGTACCTTCTCTACGCGCTCTACCTGAACCGGAAAGGAGGTTTCGACTTCATCGGGGGCAGGTGGCTCAATTATAAGGGTGGCCGGTCCATTGTTTATAGATGGGGTTTCCTGAATTTCTATTTCTGATCGCGTTATTTTCTCATCGGGTATCTCGATTTCGTCTGATGCGGAGTCCCGGATGGTGTTGAACATATTGTTGTAGTGTTCCCAGGCTTTCTCATCATTATCGAACATGACCAGTGTCTCTGGTTGGTCGCCGGAAAATGCTCGTTCCGAGAGGTTGGCAGATCCGATTATTACTCGCTTTCCGCCATCCGAATTGGATAGCAGGTAGAGTTTTGCGTGGGCTATGGACTTTCTCAAGACTCTGAAGTGGGCTTGTCCCGAATGTACTTTTTCGAGAATTTGTATGTGCCGTTCGTCTTTGAGGTTCATGATTGCGGCGCGAGTATCGCCGACCACTGTTTTCTGAAACGCGAGAATGTCTTTCATGTCGCGGATGATGCCTTCATAGCCGAATACGCATTCGAAGGTCGTGAAAGCGTATTTATCGAGCATTCTAAGGATGGCATCCACGCTTACTGAATAGGTCAATACCCGCAGGCTGTCGAATCCATCGAATACGTCCCAGTCAAATTTCTTTTCTGAGTTGAATTTCGCGCTGACCACACGAAGGCCACTTCCGTCATCAATTCCGAATGATATCTGGCTCTCGCTGGAGTCGTCGAACAGCATATTTTGCTGAGTATCCATTTTTCGCAATTCTCCGTTGAAGCACGCATCACTTTTGCGATATGCCTGCACACTAGGCTATCAGCATCATGAAAATATCCCGTACTCAATGCGTCCCAAAGGGTCTTCAATTCCTCACATAAATTTTTTAATTTTTCCGCTTTTCAGGCGTGCAAAATATGAATCCATTTCATGCTTGACGATGGGTGCCAGGAAATACAGCCCCAAAATATTCGGCACACAAATCAAAAACACCAGCGCATCGGAAATATCCAGCAGGGGCCCCAATTGCACCATGCATCCCAAAACAACACAGAGGCAAAAAATGATTTTGTACGCGTTTTGCCTGTGTGCGCTTTCACCAAACAAATAGGTCCAACCTTTTAATCCATAATAGGACCAGGAAATCATCGTGGAAAAGGCGAATAGCACAGCGGCAAAAGCCAGCGGAATGGGAAACCACGAAAATTGTCGCTCAAAGGCCACAGACGTCATGGCCACGCCCGTTGCGTCGCCAGCAAAATCGGGTGCGATAACCTGCGTTGTGGCAATGACCAGAGCGGTGATGGTGCAGATGACGATGGTATCAATAAAAGGCTCCAACAACGACACAATCCCTTCTGTGATGGGCTCGTTTGTCTTGACCGACGAATGGGCAATAGCGGCCGATCCAATGCCGGCTTCATTGGAGAACACCGCGCGTTGGAAGCCGATAATCATCGTTCCCAATACGCCGCCAGCGACACCTTCGCCGGTGAATGCGCCCCCAAAGATGTTGCCGATGGCGACGGGCAGTGCCGATGCGTTGAGCAGAATTGTGATAAGAGAAAAAAAGCAGTAAAGGACCGCCATAGAAGGGACGACTTTTTCTGTAACCCTGGCGATAGATTTAATCCCTCCGATAATCACGGCAAAGACCACTGCGCCTAAAATAATACCGACCAGCCAGCCCAGTCCGTCCAGCATTCCGCCGGTCATGTGGTTGAGTTGCACATACGCCTGATTGGATTGGAACATGTTGCCTATGCCCAGTGCGCCTATTGCAATCCCCATTGCGTAAAAGCCGCCGATCAGTTTGCCAAAGCTGTCCATGCCGCGGGCTGAAAATCCTTTTCTGAGGTAGTACATCGGACCGCCCGAAACCGAATGGTCCGGGTTTTCATTGCGGTATTTGACGCCCAGCGTGCATTCAATGAACTTTGTGGACATGCCCAAAAAGCCCGCTACAATCAGCCAAAATGTCGCCCCTGGTCCGCCAACGGTTACCGCTACTGCGACGCCACCGATGTTGCCGATGCCGACAGTTCCCGCCACTGCTGTGGCCAGTGCCTGCAGGTGGGAGACTTCGCCTTTGCTGTTGGGGTCGGTGTAGTCGCCGCGCACCAGTTGGAGGGCATGCTTGAAGCCGCGGATACCAATGAAGCCGGTGTAAAAAGTAAAAAATACTGCGCCAGCGACAAGCCACAACACCACCAATGGCAACTCCGCGTCAGCCACGGAAATTTTAAAAAAGACAAACTGACCGATCACCTCCGCAATTGGCGCAGTGGCATTGTTAATGGTCTCGTCAATTCCTAATGCCTTCATAGCTGAATACACATCCGAAGGTCGTGAAAGCGTATTTATTGAGCATTCTAACGATGACATATACGCTTACTGAATAGGTCAACACTCTCCGTTGACAAATGCATCAATTTGTCAATTCAGCCAATCTGTTTCTGCCATTTTCCGTAATTTGGTACTTCTGCAACCGACTTCCCGGTTTTTCTGGAATCGTGTATTTGATCAATCCGTCTTTTCTCAATGCGCGAATCACTTTGTTGAGCTGTCCTGACACGGTTTTTTGACCCAGGCCGGTTGAGACGGACGATTTCGACAGGGGAGCCTGGATAAGAAGTGACAAAACTCTCTGCTCAAGACTTCCTTGTCGTGACTCTGGCTGTGACTCTGGCTGTGACTCTGGCTGTGACTCTGGCTGTGACTCTGGCTTAGCCTTGATTTGCTCTGGAATTGTCGGGTATCTGTAGGGCACTTGTTCGGTGACATGCGGAGTTATCTGTCCGCCATGTTCAACCTGCCGTTTGAATGTTGTGACTACCCAATTATCCGAGACCTCAATCACGGGTTCTTCTACCCCGTAGTCACGGCACTCCTGTCGGATGCGCCGGATGCCGCTGCCGATCTGCTCTACCATTCCCATGCGGTGGAACATTCCGAATAGAAGGGGATTTCGTGGTACGCTTCTGATCCCCAAATCTTTCTCTCGCATTCCCGCTGGCAACCCGCCCGGTGTGACGATTTCCAGTCGATCATGAAATATGTGTACCTGCACCTTAGCGTTAGAGCGATAGTCTCGATGCGCGATGGCGTTGACCATTGCCTCGCGGAGTGCATCCTCTGGTAGTTCAAGTCGTTCATCTCGTCCGCGAGCGTGGGGGATGAGGGCTGTGTTCAATTTCGCCTGCATGTAGGCTATACAGTCGTCGTAGATGGAACATATATCGCCCGTGAAGTTCTTGAGGTCGATGATATGCGTATTGGTCGTGCCGCGAAGAACCGCGCAAGTCACGCCCGCTGTCAATGTGTAGCGTGTGATATCTTCCGCTAATAGCCACGCGCCCGCATGGGTCATGATCCCATTTTCAAGCAAGTGCAGGTTTTCCAATGCCACGATTGGGTCCATTCCGTCGGGAATATGCGCCCGCTTGGCGAACCGCGCCCAGGCTTCTGGCGTCAGGTCTTTATCTATTTTGAAGTTATGGCATGGTGTTTTGTCGAATCGAATGAGTCCTTCCTTAAAAAAGAATTCGCGGATTTCGTCGCGTGACATTTGTTGCGAACTCGCGCCTTCGCGGATGTAATATTTGCCGCCAAAGGAGTAGGGCTTGCCATGTTGCTCTGGTATTGTGATGCAGAGTACGTCATTGACAGACTCCGTTTCCACTGCTATCGGCGGATCCGCTGATCGCGCGATGGACTGGACTTGCGACTTCAGCTTGTTGTGGTTCGCAATACCAACGATTTCGCCATGGTCTGTTACGCCGATCAGAATGATGCCGCCAGTCGCGTTCGCAAAGGCACAGATCTCACAGCCCAGGTTAGAGGACATGGAACGCTTGAACTCTGTGGTAAAACCTTCGCCGAGAGCGGTCAGGTCGTGGAGTGAGAAGTTTGAAGTCACTGCTGTTTGCTCTTTCGTGTAAGTCTCGTTACATAAACGGTCAATCAACCAAAGATTGGAAATCCTCGCTCATCATCGGGCACTTTTCCATTCGATATAATGCCCGTATTCTTTTTCAAGTAGGCTGGTGGACGCATCTCATCGTCCGAACCAGGGACCTGTACTCCGCACAGTCTTGCGGCATAAAAAGTGCTGGTCCAGTTTGTCACCAATATTTCCCTCTCGGTTCTTCATGGCTGTCTTCAAGTTTGACTTGTTAAGTTGAAAATGGTTTATCTTGCGCTGAAAAAAATCTGTCGAATCATCAGCGGTCTTCAAGTCTTGATATATCCACACCCAGGCGCGACGATCAGCAGAGTGCAAAAACAGTACCCAAGCTGCGTAAGCCTCGGCGGGATCGCAAGCGTTGAGAAAAGCTCGCCACCAGTGGTGAGCGCATGCTTCAATCCATCTATGGCGTGCTGATCTCATAGTAAAATTTGCGTGGGTTGTCCTGATCTCACTATCTGGCCAGGCTCCAGCTACAGGTAGTGAATTGTTCGCAGAAAAACCTGACAGCACTTCCGCTCGGCGGAGATGCCAAACGAGTGCTGACGCTCGGTCTTTTTTTATTATAGTGTCAAGCCAATCGGATTTCCCATTATACGACGCAGTGATTGCGAGTTCAAAAAGCTTCTGGTCGTTATAACAGTATTCTAATCCAACTAATTCTTCTCGGAGTCTCATTATTTCTGGCGAATCCGGCCCCTTAAAGGCCATGTGCATAAGACGTTCCACATCTACTTCACCAATGTATCGCATTCTCAGAGCCGAACGCAACTTATGCCACAAACGCGTCCCTTTCTCAGGTGCATAAGTAAGCAAAGCCTCGCAAAGTACCAAAAAGAAATTTTCGGCTGCAAGACCGTAATGAGAAACCTCCATCATCTCGAAATAGCTCTCAAGCTGTTGTTCCACTATATCCATTGCATGCTTAAAGACCGGTTTGAAATCTTCTGAGTCAATTCTGATGTTTTCAGTAAAGGATCCCGGACCGAGTTTTTTAGCTGCCAACCGAACTTCAGTGGGAATAGTGCCACGTCTGCGAATGGCGTTTAACAATTGCCATGGTGCCAGTCGTGGTGCAAGTTCGTCAAAAGGGATATCTGACGTGGCTTCGATAAGGGCACTCGTTCCATAGTGATTTACATAAATGTTCTCACCCGGACTCCAGGACCAACCCTCATCCACAAGAGTCCGACCGAATCGTACCGGATTTGCACAGGCCAGAATCTCAAAGGCCCATCTACGAAAATCTCCTTCTTGCTTTTTCACAAAACTCTCGACCCATGACCAAGCATTATCTGTGAGTTCGACTGGGGAACTCGATAGCAAGATAAGCAAAACACGTTGTTTAGAGGACGAACAGGTAGCGTAACGGGTAATTAATGCGTCAATATCCTCCCGTGACGGGCGACGCAAAACTTTACAGAAGTCGAGCGAAAAATCTTCCAAGTCTGATTGAAGCAATAGATCAAATTGAGACTGTGCATCCAGGCTTTGAAACTCCATCAACAAAAGTCTCTCTGTGACATGGGCATCAGTATTCTCGTTATCACTTTCGCTGATCAAGCGCAAATTTCGCACCGCTTCTATTTCGGCCTCGTCCGCCAGAATAAGGTGATTGGTCGCAAGAATGGCTCTCGACTGTCGAAATTCTGGCGGACAGGTGGATAGATTCCGCATCTTGCGACGAATCAAATCCGCCAGCAGATCAGGCGCACAACGCGCCAGTACTGGTTCGAGGACTTCAAAGTCGTGATCCTCGCTGGTGAGACCCATAACCCTGTCCAGCTTTTCGACATCTATGTGCTCCGCTGTCTTACGAAGTTCGGCTATAAAAGTATCTGGAGGCTTGAAGTTCGGGTCAAGCCATAACTCTTTGGTCCGTTGCACGCGATAGGTCAAAGACAATTCTGTATCAGCAAGAACAATTTCCGCGTGGCGTCGTTCCAACGGAAACCAGCTTTGGCCAGGCTTTTGTAGATAGTCTTTCTCGTAAGAGAACAGGCGGTCCAGGTCAGGATCAATATCCACTGCTTTGTCTTCGTCAGCATTGTGTCCGGTGAGTCTGAGCAGAAGTGAAGCGACGCTCTTCGGGAGATCCGGGTGTATGCCCGGTTCCACGGGTCGGAAAAGGATTTCTTCAGACAAGTTCCGCAAAGCCTTCACTGTGTCGTCGGGATCAACTTCGTTAAGCAGGCAAATCCACTTCAGGCCATCCCAACTCTCGCTTTGGCCCCTGACTGCTAAGGCGATGGCTGCTATCTCGAAAATTGGCAGGGCTTTAGACAGTGGAAAAACTTCAATAATTGAAGGCACAGTAGTTTGCCAGGCGCCAAAACCGGTATCGTGATCAACCAAATCAAGTTCAACACCGCAGACTTTAATGCGTTGCGAAGAGTCGATACCAATCAAGTTTTTCAGTCGATCTGAGCGTCGCTTGTCGCGCTCTTTATTGGCATTTGGTTGTGTATCGACATCACGGGATACAATACTCATCCAACGCAGAGATCGCTGGATAATTTTGGTAAAAGCTGTAGTGTCCTTTTTGGGAATATTGCGTAGCGCGTTCACAGCCCAAAATCGGGCAGAATCATAAACGTAACTGTCTGAATGCTCAATCGCATCAAGTAGCGCATCGGGGAAATTTGGAGCGAGGTCCGCGAGTTCTTGCCGGTGTTCATCGGAAACATTCTGGCTTTGCAACCACGCCGTGACGAGCACTCCAGGAATGAGTGACTCTGCTGCACGTCCCTGCTCCACTAAGATTGATACTGCCGCACGCAGGATTTCCGCTCTTTCATCAAGACCCGAAATGGGGTCAAACCATTCTGCCAGCCTGGCATTTAGAGTTTCAAAAGTTGGCGAGACTTCTTGATTGAGGTCATTCAGAAGTGCAGCACCGAGGGCATGTGCTACGACTGCGGGAGTAAGTTGCACATTGCTTGATGAGTCAGCGGTAGTGAACGGACCATCAATAATGTCGCTAAGCCTTGCATAGACCTCCTTTTTCTCAAGGTCGGGACGAGCCACAGTTTTACCGAGCGATTTTTCTGAATATTTCTTGATACCGTTCCGATGTTGCTGTGCGATTTTCTTCAGCCATTCCCTCCATTCGTCCTCACTGAACGACCTGCCAGCACGTACTCCGAAATAGTCGCGTCCGTACTCCCATAGCAGGCGATGAACAGTTACTTGACCCACCTTGACCAGCTTTTTTCGGAAACGTACTACGAGCTTGAAGAGACGGGGATTACGAGCCAATTCAATTACATCGTCATGCAGGTGGGCCTGCGTGAGATTTTCAAATGCAAGCATCTGGTCAAGTTCACTTCCCGGTGCCGTATCATAGGGACCTACATCAACCCGCTCGGATGAAACAGTGAGACCGCGAAGCTCCGACAGTTTGTTTTTATAATGATGAGAGCGGGTGGTAGTGATTATCCTCACTCGTTCCTTAAAAGTTTCACCCTGAAGAATCTTTAGAATGTGCAGCCAGGGAGTGGATGACTCTTGAATCAGGCCATCGAAGAAGACTGTCAGGACAGGCCCCTCATTGGTCGGACGCTTCAGTAGATTTTCGAGACGGCGAAGCCAATGGTCCCTGTCCCGTATCCCTTTGCTCATTTCGTAAAGACGATCTGCCAGGATTTGCTTCACACTGGTTTCAGAGACGTGCCCAGCGACTACCGCAGAGGATGGTATTACCAGAACAATTGGTTGTTCATCCCTTTTGTCTATCAACCAATCGAGCGTTGCCCACGTTTTACCGATGCCTTCCAAGCCTACGACGGCAACCGGTGCGCCATTATGCGCTGGACCATACCACCATGTATTCAGTGCTTCATGCACGGTGCTACGTTTGACCTTCTTCTCCTGAGCACCCCCGGCGGCGTCTTGTCCAAGTTTAGCGTTCGACTCTCTGGGCGAGTTCCAAATCTTGTCGAGACCTTCGTGAGATAGCGCGCGTAAAGCATCGTACCCCAGACACCAATATTGCAAGTCGCGTTGCAACCTTTCAATAGCTTGCTTTGATATGGGGTGAAGGGCGCGAGCTACCTCACCAGCCTCTTTTGAAAACTCCTTTTCAACCAAATCAGGAGCAAAAGCGCATAATGCTGCAAGTTGTGCTATCCCGTGATTTGACCAATCGATAATTATAATGGGAACTCCGATGCTTTCGCCTTTCTTCACAAGCGAATGCTGTAGGGCCTCTCGAACGGGGCGTGTTGCAACCAATATCCAGGCTTCAAGTGCTTGGTCTCGTTCAAGTGCTTGATCAATCTCACCAAGCAATTCGCGTCTGCCCAGAGAACGGGTGTCACTATACTTCTTGCATTCGAGGCGAAGCTTTCGTCCTTGATGTCCTGCTGTTCCGGCATCCCCGCCATGTTGATAGCCGGATTCGGCGACAGGAAATGGCACATCAAGTAGGCGGCTAAGCAATGCAGCCGCGAGATGTTCGAGATTCGATGCCTTTCCTTCTTGCTGAAGTTCTTCCTTCAGCCTTTCATGGTATTTTTGTTCTTCTGCGCTTAAGGTCATAGTGCTTTCGGTTTGTAAGTGATTTATTCAGATTGTTGCATCTCCCTTCCGCGTGCGGTGAGGCGATATTTTTGGTTTCTCGCGGTGGGCGATTCGGGGCGTGTCATTTCCACGAGTCCTGCGGATAGTGCCGGGCGAATGTAGTTGTTGCGGAATGTGGGCCGATGCGATAGGCCCAGTTCTGCCATGAGTTCAGCGGTGGTTTTTGGACCTGTCCGCAAGGCGGCGAGTAGCCGCGCTACTTGGTCGGTTACTTGATCGGTTACTTGGTCGGTTCCCTGGAGTGCATCCAGAATAATCTCCAGCATGAATGTAATGAATGGCGTGCTTTCGCCTTCTGACGAACTCTGTCTGATGGCTTTGTAGTAGTCGCTTTGTCGAGCATGGACCAGACTTTCTACGGGGATGTGGGCGAACAGGGGTTTCCAGCGGGTCAGTATCAGGGTTTGCCAGAGCCGTCCCATCCGTCCGTTGCCATCTTCAAAGGGGTGAATGAATTCAAATTCGTAGTGGAAGACCGAACTGGCGATTAGCGGGTGCTCATCGGTGCTGCCCAGCCATGCCAGCAAGTTTGCCATGAGTTGTGGCACGCGCATGGGGGGCGGGCCGATGTGGTGGACTTCGCCGCCGCCCATCACGCCAATGTCTCTGCGGCGATATTGTCCGGGCGCATCCAATAGTCCGATCATCAGGACTTCGTGAGCACGCAACAGGTCGGCTTCGTTGGCGGGGTTCCACTGCTGGTATTGATCGTAGGCTTTGATGGCGTTGCGGGCTTCCTGTATGTCTCTGAGTGGCGCGATAACGGGCTTGCCGTCGAGTATTGTGGAGACCTGTTCTTCGCTGAGGATATTGCCTTCAATGGCGAGGGATCCGCGAATCGTGAGGATGCGATTGATGCGTCGTAGGCGCAAGTCCTGCGCGATGCCTGTCGCACGACCAATCGCTTCACCGATTTCTTCAATGCGAAAGAGAATGTCCGGCGTGATTGTGTATGGTGGTTTTTCGATTTTCATTGTTTATCTATAATTACTGGATCGCGGCTAAAACCCTGCCGCGATGACGGAGGTCCTTACTCAAGGCGCTCGATATTGCATGCATCTTAAAGGGTTTAATTTACTGAATCATGCGAGATTGCGCCACCCTTCATATTGTGATTTAGCGGTTAAAACCATGTGGATCGCGGCTCAACATCATGCCGCGATGACGAGAGCCTTTCACTTCACACTTCCCACCTCACAGTGAACTGGTCTGGACTGCGACCAGTTGTACATCGTTTCACACTTTCCTTCATGCGAGCAATCGCGTATGTTGGAGACGAGATCGCGTAATTTTATGTGAAGCAAAGGAGCGTTTTATGGAATGGAATTTTGAGCAGGTGGCGGGTCCGTTTGGTTTTACCGAGGGTCCGGTGTGGGTGGGCGATGCGCTGTTGTTTACAGATATGCCGGGGGATCGCGCGATGCGCTACGATCACAGGACGGGTGTTTGCGATGTGTGGCGCACGGGTACGAATCGGGCGAATGGTCTGACTACTGATGCAGAGGGTCGGGTCTATGGCGCAGAGGGTACTTTTGATCCGAGTGGTGACGGGTTTGTGGATGGTCCCGGGCGTCGCATTGCGCGGTATGAAAGCGATGGTTCGACGACGGTGATTTCCGACAATTTTGAGGGCAACCGTTTTAACAGTCCCAATGATCTCGTGGTCGATGCAAAGGGCCGGGTCTGGTTTACAGATCCGAGATATGGCGATGATAAGTCATGTATGGATATCGGTCACGAGTCGGTGTATCGGGCAGATCCCCAGGACGATGGTTCGTACGCGACTGTGCGGGTGACTTTTGATACGACAAAGCCCAATGGTCTGATTGTTACGCCGGATATGAAGACCCTGTATGTGGCGCAGAGCGATTATCTGCCCGAGACTGCCCGGGAATTGCGCGCGTATCCAATTGAGGAAGATGGGTCGCTGGGCGCTTGTGAAGTGCTGCACGATTTTGGTGCCGATCGGGGTATAGACGGTATGAGGCTGGATGAGGATCTCAATATTGTCGCGAGTGCGGGTTGGCCGGATGGTGGTCCCGGTCCGATGATTTACGTTTTTGCGCCCGACGGAGAGGTGCTCGAAGCACATCCTTTTCCGATTAATCCGACCAATTGCGCCTTTGGCGATGAAGATTTGCAGTCGCTCTATGTCACGGCTATCGATGGGTATTTGTACCGCGCGCGCACGCATCGAAAGGGGTTGGGGTAGTCAGTACCACTTTGATTTATCCACGACATTGGTCAGTTCTTCGCCTGCGAGAAAGCGGCGGGCGTTGTCGATGAGTATTTCGTAGCGTCGGTCGTTTATGTTGCCGGCGTCTCGTACGGCAATGTGGGGGGTCATCAGTACGTTGGGTAAGCCCCACAGCTTGTGGTCGGAGGGCAGTGGCTCTTGTTCGAATACGTCCAGTCCGGCACCGGCTATTGTGCCGGATTCGATGGCGTTGGCGAGGTCGTCTATTTTGCACACTTTGCCGCGGCCGATGTTGATGAAGTACGCCGAAGGTTTCATCAGGGTGAAGCGTCGCGCGTCGAACATGCCTTCGGTTTCGGGCGTATGTGGGACGGTTGTGATCACAAAGTCCGCGAGTGGCAGAAGTGTGTCGAGTTCGTCCGGGGTGTGGAATTCGACGTAGGGCAGTTCGTATTCGGGCCGGGGTTCGATGCCGATGACGGTCATTCCCAGTTCGTTGCACAGGCGCGCTGTCTCGTGTCCGATGCCGCCCACGCCGTTGATGAGGGCTGTTGCGTCAGCGAGGTCTATGTACGGGGATTTGCGCGCGTTTTTGTCCCATATTCTGCGCCGCTGTGCGTCCATGTACCAGGGTAGCCCGCGCGCCAATGCGAGCAGGAACATGAGGATGTGGTGGGATATGTGGTCGAAGTATATGCCGCGGGGATTTGTGATGGTTAGCGGGTGTTGGATCAGTTCTTTGTAGTAGTATCCGAAGAAGGGTCCGGCGTCCGGGTTGTGCAGCCAGGCGAGTTTTTCGGCAGCGGCGAGTGCATCGGGCGGTATCCAGCCGAATGCGGCATCGGCGTCGCGTATTGCATCTATGGCTTCTTCGTCGGTTTCGGGCGATAGGATGTCGTATTCGGGGAGTTCGTCCGACAGGCGGGTGGCGAATGCGCGCCTGAGGTCGTCCTGCGGCGGCATGAATACAAATTTTGGCATTTTAATTCTCCAATCTTGCAGCCCATTTGATACATCCCGTGATGTGCGCGTGGAACCAGTCTTCGTGCCACAGGGCATCGGGGTGTCCCAGGGCGGTGTACATGACGCGGCCTTTGCCGTATTCGTGGCACCAGCCCATGGCGTAGTCGTTATCTTCGCGGTTGCCTTTTTCCAGATCTACGGTTTCGTTGTCGATCCGCATTAAGACATGGGTCTTGTTGCGGTCGTAATTTTTAAAGGTGTAGATTTCATCTGTTACCCGAAAATAGTCGCCCAGCATTTTTGTTGCGGGGTGGTTGGTGTCTTCGACGATGATCCCCACTTCATGGTGCCATGGATGGCCGTTGAACCATCCGCCGAGCATTTCGCCGTATTCGGGCCAGTCATAGCAGGTGTCGGTTGCGTTGTGTATGCCGAGAAATGATTTGCCGTTGCGGACAAAGTTCAGGATCGCGGTTTTTTGTTCGTCGGTAAAGGGCAGGTTCCCGGTGGTCGCAAATGCGAGGATGTCAAATTTTTCCAAATTCTCAGCGGAAATGCGGTCCAACCGATGCGTGGTTAAGACCCGCCATCCGTTCTTTTTGCCGATTGCTTTCAGAGCCACTTCTGCATCGGGCAAATAGCTGTGTTCAAATCCCGCTGAATGCCGCAGGAATAAGATGTTCATGTTTTTCCTTTCTGTTTAATAGAGACTCAACAGTCCCTCGGCGCCGCGAATGCGGCGTTTTTCGTATTCTTCAGATATCCATCGCGCATTTGACGGCAGGCCGGGATTGCGATAGGCATATACCACGCACCACCGTGTATCACTGCCCGGCTGTCGCGGGTTTACGCCGTGAGCGGCAAATGTCCACATGGCGATTACGGTTCCAGATGGCATAGAGGGCGCGTGTATCTGGAGGGGTTCACCCGTTATCGGGTGGGTTTTTCCGCTGAGCCATTGTTTTTGTAATGCTTTGTCTGAGTCAATACGCCCGATTTTTTCGCGGAATAGATGGCTGCCGGGTACGACTTTTAATCCGCCGTCGTCGGGTTCAAATCCGTTGACATAAAAGAAGATGCGAACAAATCCCAGACTGGGGTCTTCTTCTCCATACCCATGTGTGTGCCAGTGTGTTCCGCGGTTGCCCCCGGGGCGGTTCAGGCTGACGCAGTGATCATACCGAATATTTTCGCCCAGAATATCTCGCGCCAGTCTGAGCATTTGGGGATGGCCGATTAAGCTTTCGAGATACCAGTCAAATTCAGCGGCGAACCGATTGGGTTCATGGCCTTCTTCTGCCCGCGGTCTGAGTGACTCAATATAGGATAGGGATTCTGTCAATTTTTCCTGTGCGTCGTCTTTCAGCAGTCCCGGAAAGGCAATGTGTCCTTCGCGATCCATTTCTTCCCGTTCGGGTTCGCCGAATGTGAAATCGTGAAAAATGGGTTCCCATTCCATAATCCGATCCTCATACTATGCTATGGCTTCTTCGCCCAGGTGTTCAGATAGCCATCCGCGCAGGGGTACGTCTTCGTCAGTGGGAGAGGTGAATCCATATCCGCCGGTTGGCGCGTTGCCAAATAATTGTTTGCGGATGGGATCCAATCGGTCCCACCAGTGATCCATCGTTACGTCATCGCGGGGACGGAACCAGCGATAGCTATATCCGTAAAAGAGTGCCCGACGCGCTTCTGTCCAGTAATTTGCGCTTACCGAGTGCCAGAGTCTGCGATCAAAAAATACGGCTGTTCCCGGTTTGACCAGCACGGGTATTGCATCTTTGGGTTCGGATGTGCGGTCGTCGTTGGGAAAGTCGTAGTCGTTGATCAAATGGCTGCCCGGTATAATGTAAAAGTTGCCCCGGCCATCTTCACTGCAGTCCGTTAAAAAGTATGCTACTTTGATTGAGATGCGGGGTCGGGGATCTGTTTCTAATTCCTGATTGAGCAGGGCACTGTCTTGATGCCAGCGCAGATTTTTTCCACCCGTTCCGTTTGATACCGGGGGGGTGACGTTGAGGTGCGAGTGGTAGATTTGCAAGTTCCAGCTCAAGATATCCCACACTTTTGCGATGGTCCTGGGCCAATCTACCAGTTCGACAAATTCCCAGTCGAGGCCGATAAAGTCTCTGACGCTCAAGCGCCCGAGTTTATCTATGCCTTGTTTGGGACGCATTTCGGCATCTATGCGATCGATCACGGCGCACAGGCGCGCGGCGTGGTCGGGGTCGAGTGCATTTTCGATAATTAAATATCCATCGCGTTCAAACTGCAACCGCTCTTCTTCTGTCAGGCTATGCGATAGACATGAAGCATCCATGGCCGTCTCCTTTCTGTTTGTTTTTAAAACGCTTCCCAAAATGTTTTTCCCCATTCGCTTTTCGCATCGTCCCAGTCGTCGCGCCATTGGAACAGGGTTTCCCGCAGGTCTGCTACCTTGCTGGCGTGTGCTTTGTCGTCTGCGAGATTGTGCAGCTCCAGTGGGTCGTTTTTTAGGTCGAATAGTTGCGTTGTGCGGCGTCCATTTACGGCGTATTCGATGAGTTTAAATCGATTGTCTTTTACCATGCGTTGCCACTCGCGATACGCAGAGAACAGGGTGTCGCGCACCTGTTCATCGCCGTTGTTGAGTGCGGATACCAGACTGGTGCCTTCCACCGAGTTCGGTGTGGTGGTGCCGATTAAGTCGCACAGGGTTGGGAAAATATCGTGTAAGTACACATAGGCAGATCGTTTTTGCCCTGCGGGTACGCCCGGTCCGGAAAATATCAGGGGTACGCGCACGCTGTGTTCGTACATATTCTGTTTGCCGAAAAGCCCATGCTGCCCTACGGCGAGTCCATTGTCCCCGGCAAAGACGACGATGGTGTTATCCGCCATTCCGCGCGCGCTTATTGTGTCGATTACGCGCCCCATCTGCGCGTCTAAGTGGGTGATCATGGCATAGTATTCGGCAATGTGTTGCCGCACTTTGTAGGGGTCGCGGGGAAAGTCTTCGAGGACTTCATCGCGCACTTTCAGGTCGCCATTGTCAAATGGATGTCCGCCCATAAAGTTTTCGGGGAGTGGGATATCTTCAGGGTCGTACATGTCCAGATATTTTTGCGGCATTGTGCGCGGGTCGTGGGGAGCCATAAATGAGATGTACATAAAGAATGGGTTGTCGGTGTCGTATTTTTCCAGCCAGTCAATTGCACCTTCGGCAAATAATTCGCTGGAGTGTTTGCCCGCGGTTACGTGGTCGCCTTTTCGTATTTTTAAGGCGTTTGATTGATTTGGATTTGGGCACTGCAGGAGTACGGAGTCGTATTTGCCGGTGGGGTCATGATTAAATGCGGGCACGTTCCAGTGGTCGTCCATGCCCCCGAAAAAGATCTCTGCGCCGTCTGAAAAGCTGCGCGCAAAAGAAGCGGGTCCATTGTGCCATTTGCCCGTGCCCCAGGTGCGATAGCCGTTGGCTTGCAGATGTTCGCCCAGCATTACGTGGTCGTTGGGAATGCCCTGGCCCGCGCCGTCGAGGTGAAAGAGTGTGCGTCCCGTGTGCAACATGGCGCGGCTGGGCATGCATATTGCGCCCGATGTTCCGCCGGGTATGTGCGCGTGTGTAAATGTCGTGCCTTCTGCCACGAGGCGATCCAGTACGGGTGTTTGCACATCTGTATTGCCCAGCGCGCGAATGGTGTCAAATCGCTGGTCGTCGGTGAAAAAGAAGAGGATGTTGGGTTTTTTGCTCATATTTTCTCCTTAAAGGCGGTGAGATGTGAAAGGTGAGACGTGAGAGGAGGTAGGGCGGTCCTCTCACCTCTTACGACTCACCTCTTACGTGTATCAACTGAGCAATAAACGCTTCTCTTGCCGCAAAGTCAAGCCTGCAAAATGGTGTCTCCCTTTCTACTTTCTATTCGCCTAATCCAATGCTATATTGTGACAATAACTACCAATTTTAGGGACCAGGGGCTGGGGACTGGTTGGGTGGGCCCCGTATAAAAGCACTACGGGGCAGGCTCTCTTCCATCTTACGTCTCACCTTTTGGAGGTGTGTCCATGAAAACAATTTTTTTTGTTCTCTTTGTCATGTTAACGGGCAGTTTGTTTGCCCAACAATCCAATAGAAAGGATTCCAGTATGAAGTATCACATGTACGTCGCTGTATCTAAAGACAAGAAGCTCTTGCGCTATGATATGGACCCCGATACCGGCGACCTCACACTTGTTGAAGAACTTCCCGCCAAAGGCGGCATTGGTCCGCTTTGCACGGATCCGCGACAAAAATATCTCTATGCGGCTTTGCGCCAGTCCAAAGAGATAGTTACTTACAAAATTGATCCCGGAACGGGCGCGCTCGAGCATGTTGCCACTGCGCCTTTTGATGGCGGCTCTTGTTATATCAGTACGGATAAAACTGGACGGTATCTTTTTTCTGCGTATTACGGCGAGGGCGCGGTCGCTATCAATGCGATTGACAAAGATGGGGCTGTGCTTGCGCCGCATCGCCAGTGGATTCCCACGGATGAACACGCGCATTGTTTTTTTTCCGATCCCTCCAATCGTTTTTTGTTTGTACCGCATACGATGCCGGTCAATGCTATTTATCAATTTACCTTTGATGAGACCACAGGTGAGTTGGCGCCTAATGAGGTGGTGAAAGTCGATGCGGTTTATGGGGAGGGTCCTCGGCATTACGAGTTTCACCCGACTTTAGATGTGGTTTATGTTGCGAATGAAAATGGGTCCAGTGTTACGGTGTATGATTTTAACCCGGATAATGGAACGCTTGCGCCTCGCCAAACTCTTTCAACACTGCCAGAGGGGTTTACAGAGCGCAATACCTGCGCCCAAATTCACATTCATCCTTCGGGTAATTTTCTGTATATCTCCAATCGCGGGCACAATAGCATCGCGGGCTTCGCTGTGCAGGATGATGGTTCTCTCACGTCACTTGGACAAACGCCTACGGAACCTATTCCCCGTCCTTTCAATCTCGATCCCGAAGGCAATTTCCTCTTTGCAGCGGGTCAACAGTCAGACAAGATGGCCGGGTATCGGATTGACACGGAGACGGGCGATCTCACGCCGCTCAAAGTTTATGATGTGGGCGAACAACCGATGTGGATTATGATTCTCAAGCTCGAGAATTAAAAGGGGGCGCGAAGCGAGCGGGACGGCACAGGGGCGTCCTACGGTGGTGTTATTTGTAGGGGCGACCCCCTGTGGTCGCCCGGTCGAGGCTGTTATGGAATCGAAATCCTTCGACAAAATTCTCATTGTTGACGATGACCGCGATGTTCTGGTGGCGGCGCAACTCTTGCTCAAGCAGTATGCCGAACGCGTTGATACCGAGGCCGATCCCAACCGCATTCCCGGTCTGCTGCAAAATGATACTTATGATGTGATTTTGCTCGATATGAATTTTGAACAGGATGCGACGTCGGGCAAAGAGGGGTTTCACTGGCTGAGTCGCATTCTGGAGATTGATTCTTCGGCGGTGGTGATTCTCATTACGGCTTATGGTGGCGTTGAAACGGCTGTGCAAGCGATCAAAGAGGGTGCGACAGATTTTGTGCTCAAGCCGTGGCAAAATGAAAAGTTGCTCGCGACCCTTTCTTCTGCTGTGCGGTTGCGGCGGTCGCGGCTCGAAGTCAATCAGTTGCGCGCCGAACAAGAACAGCTTCGGGCAGATCTCGACGGTCAATTTCCCGATATGGTGGGTACATCGCGGGCCATGAGCGAGGTCTTTGATACGATTCAAAAAGTGGGGGCTACAGACGCCAATGTGCTGATCCTTGGCGAGAATGGAACCGGGAAAGATGCTGTTGCCCGCGCCCTGCACCGTCGATCTCGGCGTGCGTCAGAGGCGTTTATCCGCGTTGATCTCGGCGCTGTTTCAGAAAGCCTTTTTGAAAGCGAGCTTTTTGGGCACAAAAAAGGTGCTTTTACAGATGCGAGAGAAGACCGCGCCGGGCGTTTTGAAATCGCGTCGGGTGGCACGCTTTTTTTGGATGAAATTGGCAATCTCTCATTGCCGCTCCAGGCAAAGCTGCTGACGGCACTTGAAAACCGCACGGTTATTCGCCTGGGTACCAACCTACCCATTGATATTGATGTGCGACTGATCTGCGCGACCAATATGCCGATTCACGATATGGTGGCCCGCAATGATTTTCGGCAAGATCTTCTGTATCGCATCAATACTGTCGAACTCCATCTGCCGCCTCTGCGCGACCGCCTTGACGATATTCCCCTGCTGGTTGAGGTGTTTCTCGAGACGTACGGTCAGAAGTACAATAAACCGGGTATTGCCATTCAATCAGCAGCACTTGAGCATCTCAAAAATTACACATGGCCGGGCAATATCCGCGAATTGCAGCACGCGATTGAGCGGGCTGTGATTATGAACGAAAATGGCATTCTTCAACCGCTGGACTTTCCTCTCAGTGTTTCCGAACCCGCCGCAGGTGACGATATTCATTTTGACGACTTCAATCTCGAATACGTGGAGAAAACCGTTATTCGCAAGGCGATTGAGAAGCACCGCGGCAATATCAGTCACGCAGCGCGTGAACTCGGTCTCACACGTAGCGCGCTTTATCGCAGGCTCGAAAAGCATGGTTTATAAACACTTTCGCCTGATATGTATTTTGCGCGTGGCTCTTTTGTGCGTTACCACCTGTCTTTTCTTTTATTGTCTTTTTTTTAGTGAATACTACGCCACGCTTGCTATTATTGGTGCGTGTGTGGTCTATCAGACCTGGGCACTCATACACTATGTGGAGCGCACGCAGCGCGATCTCACGCGTTTTTTGCAGGCGATTCGCTATGAAGATTTTTCCCAATCTTTTACGGGTGCCGGGTTGGGGTCGGCGTACAACAATCTCAAGGATGCGTTTAACGAGGTGCTCGAGGCTTTTCGCAAGACGCGCGCAGAGAGAGAAGAGAATTTTCAGTATCTCCAGACCGTTGTCCAGCATGTGGGCATTGGTCTGATTTGCTATACGCCCGAAGGTCGTATTGAATTGATGAATACAGCGGCGCAGCGTTTGCTTCGCAAGCCCCATATGCGCGATGTGCGCGAATTGGAGGCGGTTAGCAAGGCGTTTTCAGAGGCGCTGCTCAAGCTCCGATCAGGCGACAAGACGCTGGTCAAAATTCAGGATGAGGACGAACTGCTCCAGATTATCGTCTATGCTACTGAACTGCGGATGCGGGGCGAGTCTTTTATTCTGGCGTCTATTCAAAATATCCAGAGCGAACTCGAAGAGCAGGAAATGGAGGCGTGGCAAAAGCTGATTCGGGTACTAACTCATGAGATCATGAATTCCATTACGCCCATTTCTTCTCTCACTTCCACCGTGCGCGATCTTTTGCCCGATTCTGCGCACGCTTCATCGCTCGATCCCGATACGCTGCCCGATGTTCACACGGCTCTGGAAACGATTCAGTCGCGCAGCGAAGGTCTGCTCCATTTTGTCGAGGCGTATCGCCAACTTACACACATATCGCGTCCCGATTTTCAAATTTTTCAGATTTCCGAACTTTTTGCCCGCGTTGTGTTTCTGATGCAGGGTGAGTGCGATAAGAATAATATCGCTCTTCATACGGGGATTGATCCCAGGACGCTCGAACTTACCGCCGATCCCGATCTCATCGAACAGGTGTTGATCAATTTGATGCGGAATGCCGTGCAAGCGCTTGCTGGTCGTTCCAATGCCCGCATGGACCTGTCGGCACAACTCGATGGGCGAGGCCGGGTTGTTATCCGCGTGCAAGACAATGGGCCGGGTATTTTGGAAGATGTGCAGGAGCGCATTTTTATTCCGTTTTTTACGACCAAACGCGATGGTTCGGGTATTGGTCTCGCGCTTTCCAGACAGATCATGCGCGTCCATCGCGGTACGATTAGTGTTCAGTCTAAGCCGGAAGAAGAGACGGTGTTTACGTTGAGGTTTTGAAAAGAGAAATTAACATGCGATTTCAAGGGAAAATTTATAAGGATGGAAAATTTTGGCTTGCGGAAATCCCAATGCTCGATGCTATGACTCAGGGATATACGAAAAAAGAAGCATGTGTTATGGTCAAAGACCTGATAGAGACGCTGGTCAACCGCCCAGAGTTTTCAGTCGAAGTTCATCCTGTAAAACACGGCGCTTTCGAAGTCGGTTCTTCGGATACACGCGCAATGATTAGCCTTATGCTCCGCCGTCAGCGTGAAAAAAGTGGTTTGTCATTATCCGAAGTTGCCCAACGCCTCGGTGTCCAATCCCGCAATGCTTATGCGCGGTACGAACAGGGCACGTCAGTGCCTACTCTCGAAAAATTCGACCAACTTCTAAAAGCTGTCTCTCCCGATAGCGATTTTGTGATGTACCAGACACAGTAAAATTTGAGCAGTGCCCAAAAATAAAAAAGCCGATGTTATTTAGTTAGACATCGGCTTTTGCTATTCTATCTATTGTAGCACATCTGTTAGTTATTTTTCACCTCACACCTTACACAGGTATTTTCAAAATCCCGGATAGTGTCTATCTGAGTGACATAACAGGGAGCAGAGCCTCTTTATCCAAGAAGAACTATTCTTTTGATCAGCACAAGAATCTGTTTGATTAGTTTCAACGTTCATCAATCGACTTTTAATGTTTTCTAATTCGCTTTCAACGCGCTCTAATCTCTCTCTCACACTTATGTCTTTCTGCGGCACAGTTGTATCTTCTGCTGCCAAAGTAAAAGAGTTCTTGCCGTTTGATCCCATAGCCAATCTCCTTTCAGTTGTGCTTATCCGGGAGCGTGTATATCCAAAAAGTAAAAACCCACTGCAAGAAGTCAAATGTTTTTATTGAATACTGAACATGGACACTTTAGTATGTAATTCTCTCTCTTATTAAAAAATATACTACGATTCAGCAGAAATGGCTACGGTGTCGTACACTTTCCTTTTCTCGCGTAATGGAAGGAGATCGTTTCCCTCACATGTTATAAGGGCATAGGTGTAGCCATCTTGAGCTACAAATTCGACTTCATAGCCGTCATCAGGATGACATTCTACAACTGTGCCTATTTCGCCACGTACCAATTTGTGTTCCAGCTTATCAATTGTTAATGCCACCACATCCAATAGGCGAATATCATTGGTCATCTTTCGCTCTTCTTCTAAATTTTTATGCCAATGACGCAATAGCTTCTGGCTCACTCAACGCGCAGAACATCCAGACCCAGAGACTTCACATCGGCTATTGCTGATCGAATTGCACTATCCATTGTTACCGCTTCTCGATGAAAATGAATTTGAGGAATATCGGCGATGGTGGCAAGTGTCCCGTCGTCAATAACGCCGTAGAATTTATCAGATTCTTCTTCTGTCGGATCAGGTGCGATAATCAGAGTGAATTTTTGAACTTTCATATAAAAAACATACCACAATCGCTATGGCTGGTCAATGTGGGACTTTATTTCCTCCTTGTATTACTTCTTTGTGCCGATTATTATGTCAACGCTACTTGAGTGATCACCAAAAGCTGTGAGTCCTTTTTTATGAGAGTTATCCACGCCCAACCGCGTGTCGCGCCGTCGCCGATTGATAATAAGCGCGTTGACCGCAATCCTCCGCCTTTGCTCTGGCCCACTGAGAAGGGCGAGGATGTGCGATACGCGGTTCGTCTATCTCGAGATCCCGGTTTTCCGGAATGCAGTACTATTGCAGAAGAGGGTTTTCCCTGGGCGATGTTCAATCCGCATCGAGAACTTGCGCCCGGGGTATGGTATTGGCAATACGGTACGTCGATAGATGGTGGTCCTTATCACTGGTCTGATAGATATGATTTTGAGATTACTGGTTCAGTGCGGTGTATGGAAACACCGCTGGCAACAGATGTGATTGCGGCTTGTCCGAAGATGCATCCCCGGCTCTGGACATTGCCAGATGACGTTGATGACTTCAAAGGCTATAGCAAGCGGTTTACGTCGCGTGCGGATCAGTTTCTCGATGCGCCGCTGAAAGACGATACCATGCCGCCGGATAAAGGGGAAGACGCGTATCAGGTTTTCAAATTTCACAGGTGGGGTAGTAAAGCGCTCGCGGGTAACATGGCTTCGGCAGTGCAATGGCTTATTCCGGCTTATTTGCTTTCGGGTGATGAATGCTATGCTCGGGAAGCGATACGCCGCGGGCTTCATGTGGCGAATTGGGATGCGGATGGGTACACCAATCCCGTTATTAGCGATTTTGCCGATGGTTCTTGTATGCGGGTTATGGCGGGTGTTTACGATTCTTGCTTTGATCTGCTTACGGAATCCCAGCGCGCGTGCCTGCGTGCGGCAATGGTTGTGCGGGCAGAGCGTTTTTTCAAGGAGGAGACGAATAAGATTGAGACGCTGGTTTTTCGCAGCCATTTCTGGCAACACTTGCTTATCGAATTTTCCGAGGTCGCTTTTGCGCTTTTGCACGCGTATCCCGATGCGGCACAGTGGGTGCGCTTTGTGTACGAGCTCTGGATTGCCCGCTTTCCCCTTATGGGAGGTGCAGATGGAGGCTGGGCAAATGGCAATTCTTATTTTGGGACGAATGTCGAGACGCTGCTCGTTCTCCCTTCGCGCATTGGAGAACTCAGCGGTGTGGATCTTTTTCAGGATGCATGGTATAAAAATAGTGCTAGTTTTCTGCTTTATACATGGCCGCCCCATTCGCGGTCGGATGGATTTGGCGATGGTACGGAACTGAAGGCGCATCCGACGGGTAATCATCTCGATTTTGTAGAGGATATGGCTGTTCGGTTTGACGATCCTTATGCAGCGTGGTATGTGCAGCAGTGGCGGGAAGAGGCAGAAGAGGAGGGTAATCCATTACTCATCTGGCACAAGCTCAAAGATCAAGAGGCAAGACCGCGCCCGCGTTCGCCCAAAGCATTGCCGCAGGGCAGGTGTTTTGCCGATGTTGGTATTGTGTCGCTGCATACGGATCTCGCAAATACCCGACGAGATCTCATGGTGGGCATGCGGTCCAGTCCCTATGGTTCGCTTCTCCATTCTCACGAGTGTCAGAATGGGTTTAATATTTTTTACGGCGGGGAGCCTCTTTTCAGGAATTCGGGGTATTATACGTCTGCGGGTGACGATCATTCAAAGCAATGGTATAGAGCTACGCGCGGACACAATTCGGTTCTCATAGATGGCAAGGGTCAGCCCCGAGGTGCTGAGAGTTATGGTGTAATTTCCAGGTTTCTCAATGGCAAACACATGGCTTACGCGCTCGGGGATGCGTCCCATGCGTATGGGGATGCGGGTCTCGGGCGTTTTCGCCGGCATCTGGTGCTTTTGAGGCCAGATGTTCTGGTGATTTACGATGATCTGGAAGCCGATCACGACGCTTGCTGGCAATGGCTCGTCCACGGGGACCGGGAAATTACTGCTGATGTTTGTCACCAGCGGTTGTACACGCAGACTCGTGTTGCGCGCGGTCAGGTGAATATTTTTGGGTCGCAAAAATTGCATATTGAGATTGATACGGTTTTTGATCCGCCCGCGGTCAACTGGGGGGGTAATAAAACTTTTCTGGGGAAAAGTATGGCGGTTTTTCCCGATCAATGGCACGTTACAGTCTCGCCTGAGAGGACGTGCAATATTATGCGTTTTCTCGCTGTTTTTCAGGTGCGTGACCGGGAAGATGACGCGCGGTTTCAAGACCCTGTTCAGAGAGATGGATGGATTTGTTTGGGCGATTGGATTATTCGGGGGGAGTTAAATCCCGATCGTGGTCCCGCGCTCGAGATTCGCCATGAGGACAGGGGTATCGCTCTCGGTGTGGATGTCCCATTGCTTGCGGTAGGCGAGAGACGGTATCGCGGGTCCGATGCCACGGTGCTTGTTGAACCATCAGGTGTTCAAAGGACGACGGATTCCTTGCCCCAGGCGGCGAGATGAATCACAGGAGAAAAATGATGAAGGTGCTGTTCATTGGTTTTTACATGTTGGCGCTGTTTGCCAATAGCTATGGTAGCGGTCCCTATCAGGCTACGGGGATTAAAATTTGCGAGGTGGATCAGACCAGTGCGATTGTCTGGGCGCGTTTGAGCAAGGATCCCCAGCGGATAGATAAAAGCCATCCCAGGCCCACTGTGCGCTATCGAAATCCCGAGACGGGCGAATTGGAACGGCGCCAGGGCCGACGCACTATGAAACCCGTTGTTCTGTTTCCCGATGGTTCCGATATCTATACGATTGAGGGGGCGGTTCCCGGTACGTTGGGGGATGTGCGCGTGCGGTATGCTGTTGAAATGTCAGATGACTGGAAGAGTACGCCCTGGCGTGCTGTGGATCCCAATCGCGATTTTACGCGGCAGATCAAGCTGACGGATCTAAAGCCGGGTACGCGGTATCAAATCGAGGTGCAGTCTCGCGCTGAGACAGATGGACAAATGGTCTCTGGGCGTTTTCGCACGGCACCTTCTGTAGATCAATCCGCCCGTGTTGTTTTTCACGTTTCTACTTGTCAGGCTTATGGCGATCAAGACGCACCTGAGGGGGGCTATCGCATTTACGCGAGTATATTAAAGCGCGATCCCGATTTTTTTGTGCATGCAGGGGATATTGTCTATTACGACAGCCGGGCAAAGAATCTGTCTCTGGCGCGCTGGCACTGGGCGCGGATGTATAGCCTGCCTACCAATGTCGCATTTCACCGGGAGGTTGCCAGTTATTTTATTAAAGATGATCACGATACCTGGATGAACGATTGTTGGCCGGGTCAACAGACGGTATTTATGGGCGAATTTACCTTTGAGCAGGGTCTGGCTGTTTTTCGGGAGCAAGTTGGGATGGGCGCCCGCACGTACCGAACGGTGCGCTGGGGTAAAGATTTGCAGATCTGGATGGTTGAAGGCCGCGATTTTCGGAGTCCAAATACGATGGCAGATGGTCCTGAAAAGACGATCTGGGGAAGAGAGCAAAAGGCGTGGTTTAAAGATACTGTGCGGGCTTCCGATGCCACGTTCCGCATTCTCATCAGTCCCACGCCAGTGGTTGGTCCTGACCGCTCGGGGAAGAAGGACAACCACGCCAACAAGGTGTTTTCTCATGAGGGGAATGAATTGCGCCAGTTTATCGCGGGACAAAAAAATATGGTCGTTGTTTGCGGTGACCGGCACTGGCAATACGTCTCTGTTGATGAGAAAACAGGTGTGCGAGAGTATTCCTGTGGTCCTGCCAGCGATGAACACGCCGGTGGATGGTCTAATGATAAGCGGCTGCCCGAGCATCGCTATCTCAATGTTATCGGTGGTTTTCTGGAGGGTGTAGTGGATCGGGAAAACGATATTCCCGTTCTCATTTTCCGCCATTTTGGAGTGGATGGCAATTTGCTCAATGAAGATCGCCTCGTGGCTCAATAATAGTGCTTATCAGAGAGCCCGTAAAACCCATCGGCTTTAGCGTTGGGAGTAATCATGAAACCCAATATTCTCTTTATACACGTCGATCAAATGCACGCCGATGCGATCTCTGCGCTCGGCTGCGAATACGTACACACACCTGCTATTGACGAGCTCGTGCGCGAAGGCTATACCTTTATCAATGCCTATTGCGCCATGCCCCAGTGCTGTCCTTCGCGGGCGTGTTGGTACACGGGGCGCATGTCCAAAGAACACGGCGTTGTCGTCAATTCCTATCCCATTGATCCCAATATTCCAGACCTGGGCCAGTGGCTGCGCCGCGAAGACTATGAGTGTTTGTACACGGGCAAATGGCACGTCACGGGACGCGATTTGCACGCGAGTTTTGATGTGTTGCAACCCCAGCACGGTATGGGCGAACTCAACGACGGCAATGTCGCCCGATCAGCTGTCGCCTATCTGAAAAATCGCACGTCTGATAAGCCCTTCTTTTTGAGCGTTGGATTTCTCAATCCGCACGATTGCTGCTTTCCCGCGATGTCCCACGGCGGCCCGGGCAAATACGGTTTTGCATCGAAAATTGAGGGCGATCTCCCGCCTCTTCCGGGCAATTTTGACGACGAATACGCCCGGCGCGGTCGGCCCAGTACTCGCCAGTGGTCGCGCCGCGATTGGCAGTATTACATCTATCAGTATTACCGCATGGTCGAGATGGTTGACGCCGAAGTCGGCCGCGTCATGCACGCTCTTCGCGCATCGCCTTATGCTCGCAACACCCTCGTCATCTTTGCCTCTGACCACGGCGATGGCCTCGGCTTTCACAGCAATACCAGCAAGGGCTTTCTCGAAGAAGAAGCGTTTCGCGTGCCCACCATTGCGTGGTGGCCCGGGCGTATTCCCGAAGGTGTGCGGGATGCCGAGCACCTCATCTCAGGCGTCGATATTCCCGCTACGATATGCGACTATGCCGGCGCACCGCCCTTGCCCAAAGCTACTATTGCGCGTTCATTACGTCCCATTTTTGAACGGCGCAATGTCCCGTGGCGCACCTATGTCATCGGCGAAACTTCTATTGGTCGGCTATCGGTTGCCGTGCGCGATGTGCGCTACAAAAGCATTATTGAACGGGATAACACGCGCCTCTACGACCTTCAAAACGATCCGCTCGAAACGCAAGACCTCGCCGATGATGCGCACTGTACAGATATTGTCGCGCGCCATCGGGCACATTTTCGCGAGTACATATCCCAAATTGAAATGTATCCCGAACCAGAAGAAATTGATCTCGACAGGCTGAAGCGCGGCAATGTCTATCGCGACTATATCGACTGGTATCTTTCCGTTCTCAACGAGGCCTGATCCCATGGCGATTGACACTATTGGTCCCTATGCCGTTCAACCCATTCGCGATTTTCTCGCGGGTTTCACACCGGTCCAGAAGTCTGTCGTGGATGCCGATTGTGCCACGCTTACTTACGATATTCTCAACTGGTCCTTTGCGCCCGCGCAACCGCCGCCTTGTCCCAACAGCGTGTATGGCTCGGTGACTATTGGGCGCGAACAGGGTGGCGCGTATCGCATCCGCCAGCAAACCCACATTGGCGGCGAACCGACTATTTTTGAGGCGGATGTGATCTGCAACTCCGACGATACCCTCAAATCCTGGACGCTGTACACTTATCGCGCCGATGCCGAGGGCGAGCCGATTCCGATTTCTGAACTGCGCGAAAGCTGGGAAAATAACAATGGTCATATCCAGTCGCGAGATGGTGCATATAAATACCGCGCGACGCGTCCGGTTTTCAACCATTGGACACTCCCCCACATTTTGCTATGTGGAAGGCACTCCTTGCCAATGGCGTTTGATCTGATGCAGGATCTGTCCCTTTTGCGCCCCAATCACAAGCTCGTTGCCGATGGATCAGTTGAACTCTCTGTCGGCTCTTATACAACTTGTGTTCAATCTGGGGAAGGTATCTTGCCCGTCCACTATTTGCTGGACGAAGACCGCCGTCCACAGCTCATTACTTTTGGCCTTATTGCCTGGGCACTCACCGATATTTCATGAGGAAAACGATGAAAAAAGCCGTTTATGCCGCCAGCTTTGATCCCGTTACTCACGGCCATCTGTGGGTTATTCAGGAGGCTGCAGAGCTTTTCGATCAGCTCGTTGTCGCTATTGGAATCAATCCGGATAAAGACTATACGTTTTCACTGGAGGATCGGCTCGGTCTGCTTTATGAAACCACGTCGCAGTTCGATAATGTCGCGGTCGCCAGTTACGAAAATCAGTTTCTGGTCAATTACGCACGCGGTATTGGCGCAGGTTATATTGTGCGGGGTATTCGCACGCAGAGCGACTATGAGTTTGAACGCAGGATGCGCTATATTAACAGCGATCTGGACGATACGATTACGACTATCTTTTTGATGCCCCCGCGAGAGATTGCCGAGATCAGTTCCAGTTTTATTAAAGGGCTGGTGGGTCCCGATGGCTGGCAAGATGTTGTGAGACGCTATGTTCCGGAGCCTGTTTTTGAGAAATTTGTGGAGTATTTTTAAAGGCGGTGAGAGAAGCAAGTGTGAAGTGTGAAGTGAGAGGCGACCCCCTGTGGTCATGGGATACGTCTCAATTCACACTGAACACCTCAGCCATTGGCTTGCGGGGGCGTTTCATGAGGGCGGTTTCCAGTACCTGATCCATGTGCGATGCAAATACCAGTCTTATGTCTTTGCGCGCTGTGTCGGGTATTTCGCGTGCGTCTTTGCGGTTGTCTTCGGGTAGGATTACGGTTTTTACACCTGCGCGGTGTGCTGATAGGACTTTATCGCGTACGCCGCCGATGGGCAGTACTTTGCCGCGCAGTGTAATTTCGCCTGTCATTGCCACGTCTTTGCGGATGGGCCGATTGGTAAATACCGATGCGAGGACTGTGGCCATGGTAATGCCTGCCGAGGGGCCGTCTTTGGGTACGGCACCTGCGGGTACGTGTACGTGTACGTCTTTGTTTTCGTTAAACTGCGCGTTTAGCTCCAGTTCATGCCAGCGCGACCGCACATAGGTCATGGCTGCATGCGCGGATTCCTTCATTACGTCGCCGACCTGTCCGGTCAGATTTAACTCGCCTTTACCGGGTATGACGGTTGCTTCGACAAAGAGGACATCACCACCGGTAGATGTTACGGCGAGGCCAGCGGCGACGCCCACCTCGTGATCTTCTTCGGCTACTTCGTGGCGGAATTTTTGCGATCCCAGATATTCGGCGATGTTTTTTTGATGGATGTGTACGCGCCGCTTGCGGCCCTGGGCAAATTTGCGGGCTACTTTGCGCGCTACGGTTGCGATTTCGCGCTCCAGATTTCGCACCCCGGCCTCGCGGGTGTAGTGCTGGATGACTTCTTGCAGGGCCGCTTTGTCGAAGGATGCTTTTTGGGGGGTCAATCCGTGTTCTGAGATCTGGCGTTTGACCAGGTATCGTCGCGCGATTTCCATTTTTTCGGTTTCGGTATATCCCGAGACTTCCAGTACTTCCATCCGGTCCATGAGTGCGGGTGGGATTGTGTGGAGTGAGTTGGCAGTGGCGAGGAATAAGACTTCTGAGAGGTCAAAGGCGACGTCAAGGTAGTGATCCACAAAGGTGTTGTTTTGCGCTGGGTCCAGGACCTCCAGCAGTGCTGCGGAGGGGTCGCCGCGAAAATCCGCGCCGAGTTTGTCGATTTCATCCAGCATAAATACGGGATTTTTTGTGCCTGCGCGTCGCAGTCCCTGGATGATGCGTCCGGGCAGTGCGCCGATGTAGGTGCGGCGATGTCCCCGAATTTCCGATTCGTCGCGGATGCCGCCCAATGACATTCTGACAAATTTGCGGTTGAGTGCGCGCGCCACGGATTTGCCCAGTGATGTTTTTCCCGTGCCCGGGGGGCCGACCAGTAACAAGATAGGCCCTCGCATGTCGTCTTTCAATTGGCGCACGGACAGGTACTCCAGGATGCGTTCTTTGGGTTTTTCCAATCCATAGTGGTCTGCGTTTAAGACGCGCTCGGCTTTTTTGATGTCTAATTGATCGCTTGTCTTTTTGTTCCAGGGGAGTTCGACGAGCCAGTCCAGATAGGTGCGCGATACGGTGTATTCGGCAGAGGCTTCGGGCATGCGCGCCATGCGTTTTAGCTCGCGTTCGGCTTCTGTTTTTGCTTCTTCGGACATGCCAGCGGCTTCGATTTTTTCGCGCAGTTCTTCGATTTCGGCGCCGATGTCCTCTCCTTCGCCCAGTTCATCCTGGATTGCCCGCAGTTGCTGGCGTAAGAAATATTCTTTTTGGGCGTCTTCCATGGTTCCCGCGGCTTCTGAACTGATTTTTTCCCGCAGTTCCAGTATTTCAACTTCGCGATTTAGAAATTGATTGATGGCTTCCAATCGTCGGTACAGATTGCGCTCGGTTAGTATTTTTTGTTGGTCTTCAAATCCCACGTTGAGTTGTGAGGCGATGAAGTCTGCCTTGTGGGATATTTCTGAGAGGGCATCCAGGGCTTCCCCGACTTCTCTGGGTACATTCGGGGCGAGTGCTACGGCTTTTTTGAACTGGCCGAATATATTGCGCGCGAGAGCTTCCAATTCTGTGTTGTGTTCTATGTCTGATGCTATTTTCTCAACTTGCGCTATGGGATGAGGTTGCGATTGCAATACATCTATGAGTGATAGTCGCGCCATGCCCTGTACGAGCACTTGCATGCGGCCGTCGGGCATTTCCGCGGATCGCGCGATGTAGATTGCCGTGCCTACGGGATATAGAGACTCCCGGCGGATATCTTCTTCGGCGTCGCTTTCTTCCAGTTCTCCAAATATGGCGAGTACCTTGTGCCCGGCGTCTATTGCCGCTTGCGCGGCTTTTACCGCGCGTTCGTCTTCCAATAATAAGGGGGCAGCCATCAGGGGATAAATCACCACTTCTGATGTCACCAGCATGGGTAATTCAGATGGGATGCTATACGCTTCGATTGCGTTTACGCTTGTGAGAGGGTTGTCGTTTGGCATGATTAGATGCTCCTTGGAATGATGGTATATTAACATTACCATTTTTTAAGCAATATCCGTGCCTGAAAATTTAAATTTAGCTAATTACTTTATTTACAAATAGATATCAATTTTTGTTCCAATATTTAATCCGAGGAGTGCCGATTTTGCTACCCGATTTCAGTCATAATGGCAGGTGTTATGACCATTGAGGCATAATATCTCTTTTGTGGATGTGCGCGTGGTGCGCCGGTATCTTGGAAAAATACAAGAAAGCCCGTTGATCGGTAATGATCAACGGACTTTTAATGTTGTACTTGAAAATGCTTGGCTCTGTTTGACCTAGTTGGCGTTCACCTTCCTCCATCATGTACGCCCGGGCTTATGGCATTGTCAATGTGATGCCATAGTCGTTCAGAGCGTTCCAAAGATCGGCGTGTTGAGTCAATGGCCTGACTGCCAGCGTATCCAATTTGTCGAACGCCCGATCAAAATAATATCGACATAGCTGGCCATCATCCAAAGTCACCCTGGAGGTATCCTTTGGCGGCAGCCTTAACACGGGCGACTTCTCCTTTGTGAAGAAGGGCAAGCGGTTCCGCTCCATCAAGCGCGTCGTTTGGTGCTGTCAGCCAATACCACATTTCATAGGCATCATCGAATAGCTGGGTAATACGATCAAGCCTTTTTATAGGTTGTCCGTGTTTGTCGAATTGTCCAGCGGGAAAGACATAATCGTGCCTGGCATTTTTCCATCCGACTATATGCCCTTTCTTCAGCCAGTCGTGAACAACCTGGTGGTGATTGAGGCCAGCGAGGACGACAATTTGCGTGGAAGTTAGCAGATCCTCCATCTCTTCCATCTCTTGGGTATTTGCCTCGATCAATTCTTTCGCCTGTTTCTCATCAATTAGACATGGTTCGGTACCTTCAATGGTTTCTATATTTTGCGTATTCATTTTCGATTCTCCGATGCTTGCTTATTCCACAACTTCCCAGCACATGGGAAATATAGCCCCTTTTGGATGTCTGTCAACATTTGACGCGTAGCATACGACCCGTAATCTGTTTAGCACGTCGTCAATCGGATGGGGGAGGTTGCTTTTAACTTTATTCGCATTGTTAGCTTCACTCTCGTCAGTCTGGATTGCCTCAATCATTTTGCGCTCGCGATCCAATTCGAGCCTCAATTCTTCCTCAGTGGGAAATGGAGCATGTATTTCGAGGCGAATAGTTGCGTTGTTTGGAGGGATTCGCTCCGCAGTGCGGAGCGTTTTGAAAAGGTGCGGGTTGCTGTGATAGTCTCGTTCAATTTTGAAGTCACACATCGCACTGGTTTGAATCAGAAACAGCCTCTCTTTTGATGCCATGATTTTTCAGCGATGGCGGATCAACTTTGCACATTATGTTGTGCCAGCCTGTCCTGCTATGGAGGATGCAATCAGCGGTTCTATCTCCCGCTCAATGGCGACGTACCGTGTGCTCGGCGACATCGAGATCGTAGCGGGTCTGAAGATTGATCCAGAACTCAGGCGTCATGCCAAAGTAGTGACCAAGGCGTAGCGCGGTATTGATTGTAATTCCATTAATTCCACGCACGATAGCGTCTAAGTCCTTTTCCGAAACCTTGATCCCTTGAGCAAGGCGAGCCACACTGAGATTCATCGGAATAAGGAATTCATCGCGCAGGATCTCGCCAGGATGTACCGGAGACAGTAGCTGTCCGGTTGTGACTTCTGAGAAGTCAACCTTTCGCCGGTCCAGTTCTTCGCGTTTAATGGTCATCATTTACCTCCTCAACAAGGCACTGAACGTACGCAACCGAACGGTCTGACCCGCGGTCATTTTTTCTGTCCAGTCGCCAGCAGCGAGTCCCAAGAGACCGACGTTTCCTTGCCGGTCACCCTCAATTTGTATGTTTCCCAGTACTCGGTATCGCCATTGTCCAGGTTAAATTTCGCCTCGAAGTTTATGTCGACCTCGTAAGCCAACCCCGAGGTCTCGCCCTCGTCAATGATCACCCGGGCCACTTTGGCCAGCGCAAATGCTCTTTCGATGTTGGCCATCGCCTGCATTCCTTCCTCGCCCACATTCGTTTCGAAGTACCGCCAACGACCGAATGTGTGTCTTGCCCTCTTCAATTCGTCCTCAATCTCGGAGAAGTCCGCCTTCAATCTCGTTTTGCTGTCTTCCGGCAGGTCCTTGTACAGTTCCAGAAGGTCGTGAGTCTTTCTCGCTTCGTCCAGGCGCGTGATCAGGATCGCCTTCAGTGCCAGCTCGCAGGCGAACGCCGCAGTCATTCCCGCCGTCATGAGCAAACCCATTCTCTGCATCAGCACCTGCTCCGACAATTTTTGGGACTTACCCACGGTCTTTCCCGACACGCGCATTTCGGAAAGATCATCCGCCACATCGACGTCTGAAATGTGTGGCTTCTGGAAGTCATAATCCGATATTCGGACTAACGACATTTCACGGGGAAGGCTCTCTATCCCGGCCATAAACGCACTGGCCTGAAGATAAAGGTATCCGGCCTCTCCCTTTGGGAAATCATGCCGACTTAGCCTGTTTTTTTTGCGTCCTTCTGCCATCTTCGCAGCGACGCGCCTGTTGAAATATGCCTTATCGCGCTCCATGTCCGGCAGAACCTTGAGCACGAATTTCGCATCCTCGCGGTACTTCGCGGGCAGGCCCCGTCGCACCTTCGGCAGATTATCGACTATCTCTCGACGCATTCTTTCCATCTCGTGATTCGCCTCTTCGCCCTTGACGGATCTCCCGCATATCTGACATTCGATGCTGGTCCACCTGATGTTTCCGTCTAGCTGTCCGACCAGTCGTCCCCAGCAATTTGTGTATCTTCCTTTTATAGCAGCCGCGGCCGCCTCGCCTGCGGAGTGCTCGTCGAAGTCCACCCACCAATCTATTTTGACGGTTGCTTCGTTTGTTGTCTTTTTCATAACTTTCTCCAAACCTTCGTTTATCCACTTTATGCGCGGCGTCTGTTTTTCGCGTCCATCTTGACGGCTCCTGCGCCGTCAAGATGGTGTTACCTTACCGCTCTTATCCTATGCGATATCAATTGCGGTCGGTCTCCGAAGGAAAGAATAATTCCGCCATCATACGCAAGCCAATTTGGAGCCGAAGAGAAAACATCCTCTGATGATTTTGGCATCGTACAAATTATCGGTAGAGTTATCTCACCTACAGGATTTTTAATTTCCTTATTTTTCATTAATTTTTTATACAAATAAAGAGCTGTTTCTATGACGATTATATGACAATATTTTATTCCACAGATTTTAATATTGTTCAAAATATGCAGCTCCGGATTATTTGCTGGCGTGCGATCCTGCTCATTTTCTGTCAGCAAGAGACGCGACACATTGGTAGAATGAGCACCTTCATACGTTACAACCGTTCTAATGACATCTTTCAAGGATATACCCCTGTTGTCGAACATAACCAACTGCTGTCCTAACCACTCATTGCAACTCAATGTATCATTTGAATGTGTGTCAAATAATTCTTCTGCTTTTACTTGCCATAACTTATCCCAGGTCGGATTTTCAGTCCAATCAGCGACTCCGGGCAACGGCCATTCAATGGAAATCTTGAGTTCAGACGGTGCGATACGCGTACTGTAAACCGCCTCCGGCTGCAAAGTATTGTCATCCAACTTCGTAAATTGAGCATCACCGCCATCCAATTTCCATATAATTTCCAGAGGAATTCTGTTTGGAGAAATTCTTCTGAGCCTCTCAAACCTCAGATTTAAAGATTGAGCAATCTCATCATCGAGTAATCGCGTTTTTGGATCATCCCTATTTCCAAGGACCATTTTTCTGAGAAAAATGGAACAAGCACGAGCAAAAGCAGCACTTGTCTGCTGAAACTGATCTGGATTCTCTGACTGCGATAACTGTATCCCGATTCCGTCTATCGCGAGTTTGAGATCACACATTGCCTCATGGATTCTCTCTCTCTTATCCTTGTAACGCCCAGCAACACTGCTTCTTCTTGTTTTTTCAAACTCGATGGGAGACTCGGAAACGCCCTCTCTTTTATTCTCAGTCATGTCTTTTGGCTCCTTTCAGTCTTTCGACCTCAATCACTGGTCACTTCCACAATACCTATCCTCTTGACGGCCAAAATCCTCAGACCACTACAGACCGCGCATTGGTTGTCGTCGATGGAAAACACTGTGTCAGCTTGTCTTGCCGGGCCATCCGAACGTCTCGAAGTTTTTGACTTCATCGCCCATTGGGAAAAATTTCGTCCCCCACTCCATCCCCCCATAACCTGAGTTTTCCTTGTGCGGGAGTTGAAGACAGTAGGCGTATGCCCCGCTTGGCGCGATAACGATCCGTCCTGTGGCCTTCAATTCTTCCGAATTCTTGATGCGAATGACGACGAATTTTTCTCGCTCTATCCACACGCTCTCCACGATATCACCCAGCCGTGTGTAGATGTTGCGGATACACTGCATTGCATGCCAGCACGCGCTTGTCGCATCCTGCCGATTTTCCATCCTCACCTGGGTAATTTTCATCGACAAGATTTCGACTGATCCATAGGCTCTTACGATCTCCTCCGAGCTACACGTTGATTCCTGCCAAGTCGTCTCTGCTGGGCCTATGGGAAAGGCCGGATCGTTAAGCATTTCTTCAAACGGCTTGTAGGCACGGCCTGCCCCGCTGAGTATTACAATGGATCTATCGTTGTCTTCTTGGCGTCCGCCATTCCATCCACGTTCTTCCTTAGCAAGCTCTTGCACGGCTTCTTCGTCGCGGTGTTCCGGATCCTGTTCTCGAGAATTCTGTACAAACTCCGCCGCCGACTTTTCTTCTATTCCATCATCATCTCGATTCGTGCGAAGCTTCTTCTGTGAATCCCCATCTGCTGGCTCGTGGTCCTGCGTAACGGTCCTTTCCTTGGCTTGTTCCCACTCTTCGATGTCTGAAGACACCACCTGCCCGTCTGGAGTTCTTGTCTCCCAGCGTCTCTCCTTCCGTTCTGTGAGCCGTTCTGTCACCGTGGTCCGCTTAGAAATCGGCACTCTGGTCTCATTAATCCGTGGCGATGGCTTACTCTGGTCTTCTCCGACTATTTCCGCCGACGAGGGTGCAGGACGCACCAGGCCCCCTTCCATCCGTCTCAATGCGTCTCTCATCATACCCGAAATTCGCAGACTGATGGTTTCCTCATCAGCTCCTTTGTTTAGAACCACGAACCGATATTCTCGTTGCGCCGCGTATTCCGTACTCTTAGTGAAGATAGAAGCAACCAATCTCGTCCATTCATCGCAGTCGCGTGTGAGTTCGTCGTATAACCGGTCTGTGTAGATGACCGGTCCATGCATAACCAATTGGGTCCTGTGTTTCGTCCGCGCATTCTCTACGCCGTTGATCGTGCTCTTTTTCCACTCGTCTTTTCCTTGCGGACCGATCTGTTCCGTTACCATGCGCCCCAACGCCTGCGCGAACTTCGCTGGTTGCCCGATTTCCGATACATGATCGTATTCCTCGTCCAGCGTGGCTTTCCAAGCCTCCCATTCTTTATCTTTCGGTACTATTGACGTACAAAAGATCCACCACTCTTTGGCATATTCGAGGCTCTTGTTTTTAGTATTCCTGCTGCTGTGGGTCTCCTTGTGTACCCCGCGCATCCGCGCGTTCAAGATCTCGCGGGCTTCATTCAAATCCGTGATCGCGCGTTGTCTCGTTGCTTGGGCTGCTGTCTCCGCTATCACCGTCACGGACTCTTCTTTCGCCAACCCTTCTTGTACGTCCCGGATCAATTTCTCGCCGTACTCTCGAAACCTTGCTGGCTTAGAGATAAGTATGGTTTCCCCATCCTCGAGCGCATGTTCCCGCTTGCATCCCTTGACCAGTGCCGGGATGGGAGTTCTGCTGCCTTCTTCCCGCAGATCAATGTACATCGTCGTTATCAGGTTTCCCGCGTCATCCAATACAAATCCTTCATGAATACAGACTATTTCACTATTCATTTCTGTTGCGTCTCCTGTCGTTTTTGTGGGATGGTACTGCAATTGCCAGCCATCCCTGTATAAACAAAAAAAGCCCCAACGGATTTCACCAAACTCTCTTGAAGAAAATTTGTCCGCCGGGGCTTTTAATAGTCACAAAAATCTTCAAGATATTTTATACGTTTGGTGACAAAAATATCATATCCAATTCAGTGTGTTTTGTCAATGGACTATCCCTATTAGAAAAGACTTATCCGGAACAGAATCGGCTTGGATGTGGCTATTGAAGCCCTTCGAGACTGCATTCGAGAAGCCGCGCTGGATGACCTCTGGTATTTCGCACAATGCTGTCGGATGACCAATGTAATGCGGCCCTATCAGACCGCCCTTCCTCAGATTGATCATGCAACTCGTATCGCTAACCACTATCCGCATTGCCACTGGCAGGTCCTTTCAGTCCTTTTTCGATGTCTGCCAATGGCTTTTGCAACAACTCGCAAGCTTTTCCCATGTCTATGAGTTTCTCGGCAAGTGCCCAATAACAAAGCCTCTCAAACCGCTACGGCACTTCGTGATTTCCTTTCAGCGATTCTGGTTCGCGCTTCCGCCAGCCGCGTGCAAAAGTCCGGAACGCATAGTCGAAAGTCGATTGATTGATGATGCCGACCTGCTTGAGGCGGATCAAAAGCGTTACCGCGCTTACCCGGTATATGCGTTTGAGTTGGATCAATTCCCGATAACAGAGGGCCTTTCTCCGTTCACCTATTGTGCGTACCAGATGATCTTTAGGCATCAGGAAGGCTCCAGAGAAGATATCTGATGCCTTTTCACGATTGACGGGCGAGGTCTTATCGATTAGCTGGTGTGCAAGTTCGTGGGCGAGGGTAAACCGTCGCCTTTCCTGCGAGGCCTCCGCGTTTACAACAATAACCGGTATCCTGATCTTTTGCCGCAGCCTGTACACAAAACAGGTGAGTCCCGAGATGCGATCGGGCAGGGGCAACCTCTCGAAATTTTTTCTCTTTCTCTCTCAATGTTGTATATATTCAGGGCAGCTAATGCATCAGACAGGGAGACACAGCGATGCGCTTCTTCAACACGAGTGGACCAGTGGTAGCTGCGGACCACTATTGCATCCCGCCCTTAGAACGGCTCAACCTCACCGAGGTTCTCAGGTTCATCCGCGACAAACGCTATTTCGTCCTGCACGCGCCCAGGCAGACGGGCAAGACATCTGCCCTGCTGGCTCTGCGCGATTTGCTCAATGCGGGGGACGACTATCGCTGTGTGTACGTCAATGTCGAAGGTGGGCAAGCCGGGCGCGAAGATGTGGAACAGGTGACGCGCACCATTTTGGCCGGATTGGCGTCTCGGGCACGCTTGACACTCGGCGACGAATTTTTGACCGGGATCTGGCCTGGTCTTCTTGCCGAGGTTGGGCCAGGTGCTGCTTTACAGGAGGCATTGATGCACTGGGCGATGGCCGACCCGAAGCCATTGGTGCTACTCATTGACGAGATCGATGCCCTGATTGGCGACGCGCTCCTGTCCGTGTTGCGTCAATTGCGAGCAGGCTACGATCTGCGTCCGGCGAGTTTTCCGCAAAGCGTGATATTGTGCGGCGTGCGCGATGTGCGCGATTACCGCATCCAGTCAACAGCAGAGAACGCGCTCATCGCCGGTGGCAGTGCGTTCAACATCAAGGCGCAGTCATTGCGCCTGGGCGACTTCTCAAGGGATCAGGTACATGCATTACTCGGTCAGCACACCGAAGATACGGGACAGGTGTTCACCTCCGACGCGTTGGAACTGATCTGGACGCAGACACAAGGACAGCCGTGGCTGGTCAATGCACTGGCTGACGAGACCTGCTTCCAGGACGGTGATACCGCAGACCGACTCTGTATGATCACCGCAGACGACATCCGCGAAGCGCAAGAGCAACTCATCCTGCGCCGAGAGACGCATCTGGATCAATTGGCGGACAAATTACAAGAAGACCGCGTGCGCCGCGTTGTCGAACCGCTTTTGAGCGGGGCAGAAAAGAGTGCGTTCTCCGCCCGAGACCTCGAATACGTCCGCGATCTGGGCTTGATCGCCGAAGACGATCCATTGCGCATTGCCAACCCCATATACGCAGAAGTCGTGCCGCGCGAACTGACCTACGCTGCACAAGCGGGTCTTGTCCAGGATACCACCTGGTACGTCAATGCCGATGGTGGCCTGAATGTGGTCAAACTGATGACCGCGTTCCAGACCTTCTTCCGCGAGCACTCAGAGCATTGGGTAACGCGATTCGAGTATCGGGAAGCCGGTCCACAGTTGCTGTTGCAAGCCTTTCTCCAACGCATTGTCAACAGCGGTGGACGCATTGAACGAGAATATGGCCTTGGCCGGATGCGCACGGATCTGCTGATCGTCTGGCCGCAGGGCAGTCAGACGCGCAAAATCGTGATCGAGTGCAAAATTCTCCATAAGGGCCTGGAGCAAACCATTGCCGATGGCCTGAATCAGACCTCGGAATATATGGATCGGTGCGCTGCAGAAGCGGGGCATCTGGTAGTCTTTGACCGTCGTGAAGGCAGGCGTTGGGCGGACAAGGTATTCCACCGTCGCCAGACGTCGCGCAGTGGAATTGAGATCGATATCTGGGGCATGTGATGAATCACAACATTTGAGGCGCGTTACGGTAATCTCTTTATCATACTACTATGTCTTCTACATACCATACACTCATCATTGGCGCGGGCATCAATGGCCTGTGTACATGCTATCATCTTTTGCGGCAGGGCATTCGCGATGTTGGGCTGGTTGAACAGTTTGCGCTCGCTCATGGCCGGGGCAGTTCACACGGGGATTCGCGCATTACCCGCAGTGCGTATGTGAATGCAGATTATGTGCGTCTTATGCAAATTGCACACGGCGAGTCGTGGCCCCAGCTCGAGCGCGATGCAGATGTCCAACTCATCTATCCCACGCCCGGCTGTTTTTTTGGTCCTCCTGGTGGGAAATACACGAGCTATGCCAGGGCTGTGACAGAGGTCGGTGTGGATGTGGAACCTCTCACTCCTGAAGAGGGGCGGAAACGATTTCCGGTTTTTCGCTTTGAAGATGCCGCTGGTGTTCTGTACGACCGCACGGCCGGGCTTGTGGCTGCCGCACAGGCTGTTGAGTCTCTTATTCGCCTGATTCGCAGGCAGGATGGGGAGATTCGGGAAAATACGACTGTGCAGCGCGTTGATATTACCCGGGATCCCATTCGCGTGGAGACTTCTGCGGGGGATTTTGAAACGGAACGCCTGATTGTGACGGCTGGTCCCTGGGTGTCTCGCTTGCTTCCGGTTCTCAATTCGCAGGTTGCAGTGGCGCGCCAGACGGTTGGGTTTTTCCAGCTTGAGGGGGCGCGGGAGGAATTTCAACCCGGGGCTTTTCCGGTTTGGGGTTATCTCCTGCGAAAAGGCGATATAAGTTATTACGGTCTTCCGCAATTTGGGCGCGAGGGGATCAAGCTGGCCAAGCATATTGTCAGTGGGGTTGACGACGATCCCGACGATGTGCCCACGCAGATGCCGGAGGACGCGATTGAGGATCTTCGCGTATTTATTAAAGCGCAATTTGTTCCGCCGGTTGAGCGGTTTCTCGATTGGGAGACGTGTCTTTATACCAATACGGGTACTGAGGACTTTATTCTGGATGTCCATCCGGATAATCCCAATGTGGTTATCGGGGCGGGGTTTTCAGGGCACGGTTTTAAGTTCGGGCCGCTCACGGGGCGGATTTTGTCTGAACTCAGTCTCAATGGCAAGACGTCGATACCCGAGTTTGAGGCGGCGAGGGTTATGTTTGAGGTCCCACGTAATGTTTAAGCTTGTTATTCACCGACGTGCAGTGCAATTTTCTATCGCGCTTCTGACCGTTCTGCTCTCCGCGCCTTCATCCGCGTATGACCGCGATCGCTGGGAAAATTTTACCAGCATGAATTACGTCACGTCCATAGCGGAAAGCCCGACGGTCATTTTTGTGGCGACGACCGGGGGCATTCGCCGCTATGACCGGTTTGCCAAGTCCTGGCTGGCTCCGCTGACAACTCGCGATGGCTTGCCCGATAACAGGGTACAGCGGATTGCTTATGATAGCGATACAGGTGACCTGTGGTTTGAAACGCCCTCGGGTGTAGGCCGGTGGCTCACTGGCGTGCAGAGTGTCATGCAGGGGGGTAGGCCTCCTGCACATCTGCACAATCCGCGGTCGGTTCCCCAAATTCCACCGGTTTTTCCGCCTTTTGGTTATTATGTCGATGATCACCAGGTTATAGGTCCCCGGCGCAACTATGCGATTACAGATGTGTTGATTGACTCCTGGCGTCATCTCTGGATCGCCACATGGGGTCTGGGCGTTGGGCAGGCCGAACTCCTCGATGGTCAGCTTTCATTTCTCACTTATGGTCCGCTGGAAGAAAACGTCACTGCTATTGCACGCGATGGCGATGTGTTGTGGATTGGGGGTGCGGACACTTATCGCGCACCTGCGCGCGGTATTACCCGATATCGCTCTGGTACAAATACGTGGGAGTATTTTGAATCCAACCGCATCATCGGTCTCGACGATCCCCAGATTGTCACGATATTACCCGGCGGTGAAAATGTGTGGTTTGGCACCCACAATGGTCTGATGCGGTATTACAGACGCACTGGACAATGGTTTACTTATCGCGAAACCCGCCTTTGGGGGCGGGTGCAGGCACTGGCACGCGATAACGACATTCTCTGGATTGGTTCGGAACGCGGTTTGGCTATGCTGGATATTAAAGCCGATTCGCTCGACTATGTGCAGGGTAGCGAATACGCGATTATCAATGCTATGGTTGCGGGTCCCGATTATATATGGGCAGGTACTGAGAGCGGTCTTTTTCAATGTGCCCGAGGAGATCGCACCTGGCGGCCTGTGGCCGATGATATTGCCAAACGAAAGGTACGCGCGCTGGCTATGCACAACAATGATCTGTGGCTTGCTACAAATGTCCCATCAGCAGCCGTGCGATACCGCCCGGGAGATAATACCTGGCGCGAGTATCCCCTCGCCGAGATAGGTGGGAGAGACCGCGTCTCAATTGAGGCCAATAGCGATGAGGTGTGGGTTGCCACGAGCGCAGGAGCTTTTCTTTTAGATGTGCCGCGCCACCTCTGGACACATTACACGATGTACGATGGGCTTGCACACACGCGGGTACAGGTTGTTCTTCGCGATGGCGGATATGTCTGGTTTGGTACTGCTGAGGGGCTGAGTCGTTTTCAATGGTGACTCATGAGTTCCCTTTATAAGCTATATAACTATATTACAATACACTACATTAGGATAGCTTTCACATGTAAAAAAATGCGTGACATCTGACCTCAAATTTGTTACTTTTGACTCTCGCGGTATCCATATAAATCAACACATTCGTAGATTGGCAAGTCTAATGAACCTTCCGTTGGATTACACAACTATTTTCATTTTCTCTGCCAAAAATACACACCGTTGAATGGATTTATTCGGCGGCTGTTCATACGCACCTGGCGTTTTGAGTAGCCGCTTTTCTTTGTTTGGAAATAAGCATTTATGAAACCTGCCCTCGGACTTATTGAAACGCTGGGTTTTGTCGGCGTTGCAGAAGCTGCCGATGCAGCAACCAAAGCAGCGGCTGTTGAGTTGTCTGCTGTTGAACAAATAGAAGGTGGTATTATTTCGATTCGCGTTTTAGGCGATGTTGGCGCAGTGCAGGCTGCGGTTGAAGCTGGTGTACAGGCTGCGCAACAGGTGGGCACTCTGGTGGCACATCACGTGATTCCCAATCCACACGAAGATCTCGTCGATGTTTTTGGGTTGGTGGAAAAAGAGGATGAAATAGACGAAGCGAACGAAGAGGATCTCGAAAATCTGCCGGTACATCGCCTGCGCCAGATTGCTCGTGAAACCCCGGGTATTAATATTCAGGGGCGGGAGATTTCACGCGCAAATCGAGCGCAATTGCTGTCCGAACTTCGCAGTGTAAAAAGAAATCAAACTGACGCTTAATGCTGGAGCAAACACAATGAATTCCGAAACTCTTTGGGAAAAAATTAAGCAAGGTCTTCGCGATGGCGCGGCTACAGCAGCGGAAAAAGCCGAATATCTGGGCAGACTCGGCCGCGCACGCCTTGATATTGCACGCACCCGCCACGCTATTCACGATGCATTTACTGAACTTGGCGGACAAATATACGAAGAACTCAAAGACCATGAGGCCGCCATTGAGGCACAAACTGAAGCGGTTCAAGGTCAAATCGCGACGATTAGCAAGCTCGAAGAGCAATTGCAAAACCAGGAAGCGCAATTCAAAACATTACAAGAATCAGATAGAGAAGATTAGAAACTTCTTCTGGCCCCACCAGAAGTTAGAAGCCCGTTGCCGTGTCGAGAAAGGGAAGGGATTTAGCACTGGCAATCGGGTAAAGATAGGAGGTATTCATGTAAGATTCTCCCTTTGTCGTTTCACAGACCTTTGTCCTTTATCCTTGCAGGTGTTATCTACCTGCGCAAATCCCCTGTGCAAAGAAGGAGAGGTTGACGAAGTGCCAAGACTATCTAAAAGACCTTATGCTCGTGAAGACGAATCACTGGATCAGTATTTACAAGAAATTGGCGAAGTCGCGTTGCTTACAGCAGACCAGGAAGTCGTGCTGGCCAAACGAATAAAAAAGGGCGATCAAGGTGCCCTGGAAGAATTGACCACAGCCAACCTGAGATTTGTGGTAAGTGTCGCCAAACAATACCAGAATCAGGGCCTTTCGATGGGCGACCTGATAAATGAAGGAAATCTTGGGCTTATCAAAGCTGCCAAACGTTTTGATGAAACTAAGGGTTTTAAATTTATTTCTTATGCCGTGTGGTGGATCCGTCAGGCGATTTTACAGGCTCTGGCCGAGCAATCTCGCATTGTTCGGCTGCCGCTGAATCGGGTTGGCGCGCTCCACAAAATTGGCAAGGCATCGAGTGGTCTCGAACAGGAGTATGGTCGCGAACCCAGTCCGGGTGAAATTGCCGATGAACTCGGCATGAATGATTTTGAAGTGCGCGATACACTCAAAATTTCGAGCCGCCATCTTTCACTGGATGCGCCATTTAAAGATGGCGAAGACAATAATCTGCTCGATGTACTTGAAGACGGCATGCAACCCCCTCCCGACGATCCACTTCTCGATGACGCTCTCAGACGAGAAATAGAAAAAGCCCTCGCTACCCTCACCCCTCGTGAAGCCGAAGTTATTACACTTTATTTTGGGATCAATCGCGAACAGCCACTTACCCTCGAGGAAATTGGCGAACGTTTTGGATTGACTCGAGAGCGCGTGCGTCAGATTAAAGAGAAAGCCCTTCGGCGATTGCGCCATACCTCGCGTAGCCGTCCGCTGAAATCTTATTTGCATTAACACGGTCCGCTATTCCAATAGGCCACAAACGGGTTCGCCCGATGTGGCCTATTATTTTTTGGGTAGAACTTTTGTTTTGCTGGGGTGTATAGTTTAAAGGTGAGAGGTGAGACGTAAGACGTTAAAGGCTCCTCCTCACTTCTCACGTCTCACCGCCTCTTGACTGATTCTTCCATAACCTATACATTTGTCCGTCTAAAAATTTTTTTATTTCAACCGGAGAATCAAAAATGTCCAATCGGCGTTTCATATATGCTCTGTTTTTACTTTCTACTGCTTGCACAAGCTTACCGCTGTCTAAACCGACGTCTGTTTTTGCCCTGGATGAAGAAGTGCCAGAACCCGCTATGATAGGCGGTAGCGGGGTGACATCCTGGATTTTGAAGGGGAATAAACTTTACTATCTCAAATGGGATAGGGAATTTGAACAGGCGCAGATTTACGGTCCCCAGGAGATCGGTGGTGAGGATATCAAAGAAGTTTTGCTTTTGCAGAGTACGGGCGATTTTGCGTGGATACTGCGAGGTGACGATGTCTATTTTGTCGCTGCAAAACGCGAAGGTACGTTTGTGAGACTGGAATCAGAGCGTCCTGAAGAACTTCCGGATTCAGATGGGTCGGAACCGGTTATGATGGCTGGTGGTGGGTCCAGAGCCTGGGTTTTGAAGGGCGATAGTCTCTTTTTTCTCAAATGGGATCCCACGTATGGGAGTGTGCAGGTTTATGGACCCGAAGACTTGCCTCCCAATACCTATGGTCCCTCAGAACCCGTTCTCATGCACGGTACAGGTAGCTCAGTATGGGTTTTGCGGGGCAATGAGGTTTTTTATGTTATAGCCAGAGTTGATGGCACATTTGTCGATATTGAAATTGAGCGACCCGAAGACCTTCCGGAGTAAGAACCCATACATGCGAGTAGAAACTTTATGAACGGATTTGGACAGCGCAATAAGATCGTCGCTGGTCTGGTATTTTTTGTCACGGCTGTTATCTATCTCTCGACACTGGCACCTACTGTTGCATTTTGGGACTGTGGTGAGTTTATCACCACTGCTTATACTCTGGGCATTCCCCACCCCCCCGGCGCGCCGTTCTATACTTTGCTGGGGCGTATCTTTTCCATGTTGCCTTTTGGAGAAATCGCTTTTCGCGTGAATCTCCTGTCGGCTGCTGCTGGTATTGCCACAGTTGTTCTCATCTATTTGTGTACTGTCCGTTTGCTCTCCACCTGGTTGGATCGCGAAGATACTATCCAACAAGTCGCTATCCTTGTTGGGGGTGTGGTTGCCTCCCTCAGCACGGCTTTCTCTTTTTCTTTTTGGAATAATGCCATCGAAGCCGAGGTTTATGGCCTGTCGATGTGTATTACCATGCTGGCGGTGTGGGTGGCTCTGCGCTGGGATGACGCGCACAAAGACCACAATAGCGATCGCCTCTTGCTCTTTATTGCCTATCTTTTTGGACTCGGCGCAGGTGTACATCTCCAGTGTTTGCTCACCATTCCCGGTATTCTCATTCTGCTTTTTACCGATTTGATGGAAGATCGACCACTTAAGCATCAGGTGCTCGTGGTCGTGGGGCTTACCCTCTATCCCTTTTTGTCTATTGTTTTTCCCATTGGTGTCGCCGCACTTCTGACGGGTGCCGTTGTTATCGGGTTGCTCATTTTGAGACCTGAGTGGCGCAATCCCCAATTCTGGCTTTTGGGAATTATTATCGGTGCGCTGGGTTTTTCCACGTATTTCGCCCTTTTTATCCGTTCGGGTCTCAATCCTATGATTGATATGAACGATCCCGAGACCTGGGAGAATTTCAAAGCATTTATGGGGCGTCAGCAATACGGGATCCACCTCGTTTTTCCACGCCGCGCCGAACCCTGGGCTTTTCAGTTTAATATTTTTATCAAATATTTTCTCCAGCAGTTTCCGTTTTTTGATGGGATCTCCGCAGCTTTTCGCCGTGCCGTAGATGTTTATATGAGTCGATATGAGATCATTCAATATTCTCTGATTACGCTCGCGCTCGGCATTGGCGGTGCTGTGTATCACCTGCGTATGGATTGGAAACGCTTTGCTTCCTTTTTTGCCATGTTTGCCCTGATGGGCGTGGGGCTTGTGCTTTATCTCAATATGCCCGACCCGGAACCCCGCGAGCGCGAATATATCTTTGTGGGGGCTTATACATTTTTTGGTATATGGATGGGTATTGGTGCAGCGGGTCTTATCGCCTGGATGCAAAACAAATCGCTGGCGATTCTGGCGGCGGCTCTCATGCTTCTGGTGCCATCGGGTATTCTGGTCGAGAATTATCACGTACACGACCGCACGGGCGACTTTGTGTCGTATGATTATGCCTATAATATTATGGCTACCTGTGAGGAGAATGCCATTTTGTTTACCAATGGGGATAACGATACGTATCCTCTGTGGTTTTTGCAGGGCGTTGAGGGCGTGCGAAATGATATTCAAGTTGTCAATCTCAGTCTTATCAAGACTTCGTGGTACATTAAACAGCTGAAGCGGTACGGTATTGAATTTGACCTGGAGGATGATGAGATTGAAGAATGGCTTGGGGCTCTTCCCTGGGATTACGACAGAAGCGTAGAAGTAGCAGGTCTTAAACTCGAGGGGGGGGATCTTCCCATAGTCGGGTATCCTACGGGCAGAGGCAGAGAGACGGTGCCGGTCCTGGAACCCCATACTTTGATGATATGGCGCGTTGTGAAACACAACTGGGAAAAGCGGCCCATTTATTTTGCCGTGACCGTACCCGATATCAATATGGCGGGTTTGAAGTCCTATTTGTCCATGGAGGGGATGGCGTATAAATTGGTCAGGACCCGGGGATACGAGCAGTTTGAGGAGGAAAAGATCAGGCGCAATTTGCTCGAGGTCTATCGGTACACCGGTGTTGCGGATAGTACGGTTCACAAAGACCCGGTTGCTCGTCGTTTGCTCAGCAATTACTTGATTCTCTTTGATGGGCTTGTCCGCGCGTACATTCGGCTGGGTATGCACAGAGAGGCTTATGATGTTCTCCTGGAAGTCGAAAAACGCGTGCCTCCCTACGCGCTCGATTTCCCGGAGACCTGGCAACTCGTTGGCACACACTATCACGCGCTGGCTATCCATTTTTACGAGTCGGGTGACATAACTCGTGCTGTTTCTTCGCTGGAGAATCTGCTCCGCTTGGGGCCACCGCTTGAAAATCCCGAAGATATACGCAGGCTCATAGATCGATGGAAATTGGGAACAATGCCGAGGGAGGCAGATAGTGTGGGGTCTGTTGTGCGGTGAGGAGATTGTTGCCACACTGTCGCAACAATTGTCTCTACACCGTCGAGATAATTGGTTGAAGAGTTTGGCAATCCGAGATTGTCGTATCAATGATACGACAATGGCGTGCTATTTCTTTTAGCACGCCACTTTTTTGCCTACTGAGAAATATCCTGATCATCCTTTCATCACTGGATAGAAACACTCCAGTGCAGGCTCTGATCATCCTGATCCGCTTTCAATACTCCCACTGTTCATATACTCTTTTGGCCGGGATTTTGTTTTTCCATTGTCGCATGAGCACATAGCCTACGACAAATCCGGCAATGTGGGCGAACCACGCGACGTCACTTGTGCCGCTGGCACTTGAGGCGTTGAGCAACTGAATGACAAACCATCCACCGAGTACGATTAGTGCCGGTACGCGAAGGATGAAATAAAATACGAGTACCAGTATTCGCGTGCCGGGAAATGCCGCCAGATAGCCTCCCAATATTCCCGCTATTGCGCCACTGGCACCCACCATTGGTATGGTGGATTCCGGTTCGGAAATCACATGTGATAGTGTTGCTATTATCCCGCAAAATAAATAGAAGAACAAGAATCGCGCACGTCCCAGCGCGGCTTCTATATTGTTCCCAAATATCCACAGATACAGCATGTTGCCGCCCAGATGTAATATGCCGCCGTGCATAAACATCGACGATAATAGCGTGAGATATAGCGGGATGGGCGTGGGAGAGATTGCGTTAACACCGTGCATGATTTCAAAGGGGATCGCCCCATATCGCGCGGTAAATACATGAAATCCGATGTCGCCCAATAACCAGGCGTACACGAAGATGCCCACATTGGTCAGCAATATGCCGATCACCAATACGGGCACGCTTCCCGAAGGGTGTTCGTCTTTGAGGGGGATCATCATGGCTATTTGGTCCTGAATGTCGTGGTGCGCCGCGATTCATTGCCACAGATGTCGCGCACGATAATTTCCAGTTTGTGCGATCCGGGCGTCAGGGGGGTTCGCGGTTTGGCAAAGATGCGATTTTCTTCCGGGTCGTATTCCACAATGAGAGCTTGTCCATCGATGCGTATCACCATATCTTCCTCTCGCCAGATACCCGAAGATGTATCCCATATAGAGGCTGCAACTCTGGGTTGGCGCTGTGTGAGTACTGTGCCGTTGGCGGGGGTTATGCTGGCAATTCTGGGGGGCACAGTGTCGGCGAGCAATGCAAATACACCAAAGTTTCGCACATTTCCCGTTATAGTACCTGTCTTTGAATCGCGTCCCTTATCGACAAAAGTCCAGCTTTTTCTTCCATTCCATTTGTAGATGCCGAGTTTGTCTATATTGGGATGATCTGGAGGGTAGATAAACGCGATTTCTGCTCCTTTGAATGCCACGTCTCCGGGCATTATCCGGAATGCGATTCCCACCATGCGTTTGTCCTTTATCTGGCTTTCGGACTCTATGCGTCCAAATAGGGTTTCGTAAACGCCTTCTTTCTCAAATCGCACCCGCACCAATCTGTCATCCGAGCGCATTTCTCCGCCATCTGGTGTGACGGTTTGCTGGATGATTCGCAATTTTTGGGTTTGTCCGTTTGTTTCAATTTGCAGGTCTATGTCGTCGGCGTGCTTTTCATCAAATGGAATGATAACCTGATATGTTTGCGAACTCGTCTGTTGAACTGCGAGGGTTCGCGTCCATTGTTTGGAAAGTTGTGCTCGGACGGTTGGCATTTCTGACAGGGTCCGATTGGCTGAGATGCGGATAACTGCAAAGGTGGGGAAATACGATATTTCGCTGGTTATTTTTGGGGTGTGTTGTGGTGAATTTTTTGAGGGAAATTTTCTATTTGTGTTCTGCACCCGCAAAAATACGGCTGCTTTTGCGCGATTTCCCTTTACGTCTTCGGCAATGATCTGCAGGCGGTGTACGCCCGGCGAGAGTTCATGTCCCGCACCGTTGGTTTTTGTCCCTGCAAATAATACGCCTGCTCCCACTTTGTAATCGCCGTAGAAAGGCAGGCGATTGCCGGGTTTGCGATACAGGCTGTGAAATCGCCCCAGGCCGCGACGGCTCATGTAAAAGTCATAGGCGAGTTCTCCGTGGCGCGTTACGTCGTATCCAAATAGCCCACAGGTTTTTTGAAATATCTCTTCGCCATTTATTAGAAGTCGCATGCGATAAGGGGCCAATCGATTTGTTAGTTGCGAGTCATTCGCGCGGTCAAACGCTTTCAGGCCAATGCCGATGGGACCCCAGACGGTTACGGTATCGGGATGTGTGAAGATTTTTTCTTTTGTTCGATAGGCGAGGCGATGTGACACTGGCTTGTGTCCGCTTTTGACCCGTGCATTTGCGTTTAAGGGTACGAGGCCGATCGCCTGTATGGTTGGGGGTATGGTGTCTTTGATATCAAATCCATGGAGCAGGGGATTGATGGGGCGGTGTTTCGCGTCGCGCAATTCGAAGTGCAGATGCGGTACGCCAATGCCCGTGCTGCCCGAATAGCCCAGCACTTCTCCGCGTTTGACGGGGATTTGATCGGGGCGAAAATACAGGTTTACGCTGTATGTTCCGCGGCGATCTTGTTCTTGCTGGACGTATTTTTCGATGCGTTTGGAAAATCCCGATAAGTGCGCCCAGAGCGCGAACAGGCCGTTGTCGAGTTGTACATATACCACTCGCCCGTATCCCCAGGGCGATGTGCGGACCCGCCAGACGTACCCATCGGCAATCGCTGTTACGGGATACCCTTCTTTGCCATAGGTTTTCAGGTCAATGGCCGCATGCAATCGCCCCCCCCGGTATTCACCAAAGGTCGATGTCAATGCCGGGGGGGCATCCATGGGCCAGTGATAATTTTCTGCGTGTGCAGTTATGGTGAGGGATAAGAGAATACAAATTATGGTAGATAGGCGAGGCATGAAGAAATTCGGGGCTATGGTTGGTAGTTAGCTAAAGACCTTCTGGATCGCGGCTAACAGCCTGCCGCGATGACACTCGCTATACCTGTCGTCACGCCTGCATGCTTTAAGCAGGCGTCCAGGATGGGAGTAATTTTAGCTCTTGTCGCCTTGAGTATAGGGCTTTTACCCACCCTCGTCAAGAAGCTGAATTGCTTGCATTTACATAAAAAAACCTTGCCAGTACAAAGTCCAACAGGTAGATTATTTAACCTTATCTATATTGGTTTTACCGCTTCTATAACGGAGGAATAGTTTCAATGCTCGCTCAAATGCGTAGTGCTACTTTTATCAAGGCGATGATGATTATTGTTGCGGTTGCTTTTGTCGGCCTTATGGTGTTTGAATGGGGGGCTGATTTTAGCAGTCGGGGGTTTGCCGCTGTTGGTGACAATATGGGTTCTGTGAATGGTCAGGATATTTCTGTCAAGCAGTTTGAAGCCGAAATCCGAAATGATCTCGAGCAGGCCAAAGCGCGGGGTAATGAAGATCCCGATGTCAGTCAGATTATTTCTCAGACGTGGGAACGCGTGGTTACGCAAACCCTGTTTGGGCAACAGATTGACAAATACGGTATTACGGTTTCCGATGCTGAGGTCGATCACATCAACCGCACACAACCCGCAGAGTGGATACAACAACAGGAATTTTTCCAGACTGACGGTACATTTGATCTGGCTAAATATAACCAGTTTCTCGACGATCCCAGCACGTACAGCGATCCCCGAATGAAGCAGTTTGTTCTGTTTGCCGAAGAGAATGCGCGAAGCCAGTTGCTTTCGCAAAAGCTCGAGACTCTTATTGTCGGTTCGGTCAAAGTCTCCGATGCGGAGATCGAGCAGGCGTATATCGAACAGAACGAAAAAGTGCGCGTATCTTATATCGGGTTTGATGCCAACGTCATTTCCGACTCGCTCGCGCTGGTCGCGGATGCTGAGATTCAAACTTATTACGAAGAGCATCGGGATGAATACCAGGAAGATGCCGCCGTGCGCGTCGCTTTTGTTTCGTTGCAAAAAACGGCAACCGCACGCGATGAAGCCGAAGCCAAAGCCGAGATTGATCGGGTTTTCGCCGAGGCCAAAGCCGGTGATGATTTTGCCGAACTCGCCAGGGTGTATTCCGATGGGCCAAGTGGCCCGCGCGGTGGCGATCTCGGCTTCTTTGGGCGAGGTCGCATGGTCAAGCCTTTTGAAGATGCGGCTTTCGCGCTCAATGCGGGGGAAATATCCGATCCGGTCAAAACGCAGTTTGGCTGGCATGTTATTAAGGTGGAGGAGACGAGAGGCGCAGCTGATAGCCTTGAGGTTCACGCGCGGCATATTCTCATTGAGGTGCGTCCCGGGCGCGATACGCTCGATAGTTTGCGCGTGGTTGTCGAAGAGTTTGCAGAAATAGCCGAGGATGTCGGGTTTGACTCGGCTGTCAATCAGAGGGATTTGCAAAGTCAGGACTCGGAGTTTATTACCGCTGGCAGTTTTTTCCCTTTGCTGGGCAATAGCACATCGGGGCTGGTCAACAAATTTTTGCGCGGTTCTCCTGGCGATGTTTCCAGTGTTTATGAAAATGACCAGGGTATCCACGTTTTCGCTTTGCGGGAGGTCCGCGAGGCGGGTCCCCGGCCTCTGGATGAGGTTAAACCGCAGATTGAGGCGAGTTTGAAGAATAAAAAGAAGGTCGAGGTTGCGGCTGGTCGGTTGGCCGAGGTGATGGGGCAGATCAAGACGGGGAAATCACTCGAAGAAGCAGCCGAGTTTTTCAATCTCACGGTTCAGACACCGCAGTCTTTTGCGCGCACGGGCTTTGTTCCCAGTGTGGGTAGTCGCAACGCTTTTGTGGGCGCGGCATTTCGTTTGTCAACGGGTCAGACCAGCGAGGTCGTCAAGACTGACCGCGGGGCTTATATTTTGCGCGTGGAGGAAAGACAATCTGTTGATGAAACGGGTTTAGGGTCGGCAAAAGGGACGTTATTGCAGCAGGTGCTTTCACAAAAACGCCAGGAGGTTTTCACTGCCTGGTTTGCCGATTTGCGGGAAAGTGCCGATATTGTCGATTATCGTCACTTCTTCTACTCCGATTATTAGGGGACCGGACACGTGATTCGCCTTGCCCTATCGCAAATTAATGTCACCGTCGGTGATCTTGCGGGCAACCGTGAAAAAATTCTCGACCATGTTCACAGGGCACGCGACTTGGGGGCGCATGTTGTCGTTTTTCCCGAACTCGCGATCCCGGGCTATCCGCCCGAAGATTTGCTTTTCAAGCCCCGGTTTATCCAATCCAACCTCGATGTGTTGAACGAGCTCGTTCGGGCGACGCAGGGTGTTGCTGCGATTTTCGGTTTTGTGGATCGTCACGACGATATCTACAATGCCGCAGCGATTGCTTGCGATGGGCGCTTGATCGATGTCTATCACAAGACCTATTTGCCCAATTACGGTGTCTTTGACGAAGATCGCTATTTCCAATCTGGCAAGACCGCAGGGGTGTACCGCCTCAATGGTATCACTTTTGGGGTTACGATCTGTGAAGATATCTGGTATCCCGGCGGTCCCGCCCGGGAGCAAGCACTTGCCGGCGATGCCGAGGTGCTGATCAATATTTCTTCCTCTCCTTTTCACGATGGCAAAGAGTTGTTGCGCGAGCAGATGATTGCTACGCGCGCGACGGATAACAGTGCTGTTCTGGCTTTTTGCAATCTCGTCGGCGGGCAGGATGAGTTGATTTTTGATGGGGGCAGTTTGATTGTCGATCAGGAAGGGCGCGTTGTTGCGCGGGCACCCCGGTTTGAGGAAGATCTGTTGGTGGCGGATGTTGATGTTGAGGCTGTTTTTCGCAATCGCCTGCACGATTCGCGTCGGCGCAAGGAGAAGCGCGATGTTTCTGCTCTGACCGCCATTGATTTGCCCGATCTGAAACCCAAATCTGTATGTCTTTCTCCGTCTGAGAGGCCAGATTTTCCGCGTCCAGATGAGCGTCTCAAGAATATTTACGATGCGCTTGTTCTGGGTACGCGCGATTATGTTTTGAAGAATGGGTTTGAGAAGGTTTTTATCGGGTTGTCTGGCGGGATTGACTCGGCGCTTGTTACGGCTGTTGCCTATGATGCGCTGGGGCAAGAGAATGTGGTGTGTGTGACGATGCCGACCCAGTTCTCTTCAGAGGGTACATTTAACGATGCTCTGCGGATGGCGGGTAATCTCGATATTCGCATTCTGACGTTGCCGATTCAAAAATTGTTCGACCGGTATCTCGGTCTTCTTGCGGATGAGTTTGGCGATTTGCCTTCTGATACTGCTGAGGAGAATATCCAGCCGCGTATTCGGGGTACTTTGCTGATGGCGCTTGCCAATAAATTCCGTGCGCTCGTGCTGGCACCGGGGAATAAGAGCGAGTTGAGTATGGGTTATGCCACGCTTTACGGCGATATGGCGGGTGGGTTTGCGGTTATTAAGGATATTTACAAGACGCTTGTTTATGATCTGGCGCATTATCGCAATGGTCTGTCTGATCATTCCGTTATTCCCGTTTCGATTATCGAACGACCGCCCACGGCCGAGTTGCGCGATGATCAGAAAGATACGGATAGTTTGCCTCCTTATCCGGTGCTGGATCCGATTCTCAAGGCGTATGTGGAGGATGATACGAGTTTGCAAGATATTATTGCGTTGGGCTATGATGAAGAACTCGTCACGCGGGTTATCCGCACGGTGGATATCAACGAGTACAAACGCCGCCAGGCGCCTCCCGGCATCAAGATTACGCCCCGCGCATTTGGACGCGATAGACGCTTGCCCATTACGAATCGGTGCAGGGAGTATTAGGTGGGAGGATGCTATGAGGGCCAGTGTGGTTTTAGCAACACTATGTTTCTTTTGGATGACGTCGCATACGTCATCTATCCGAGCAGAAGAAACATGGAAAAAAGTAGAAGTGGGACCAGTTGACGTACTCCCAAATCTAAAGCATTGGGATTATAGAATCTTGTTGCTTCAG
>VXRD01000106.1 GCA_009838845.1 Gemmatimonadota bacterium
GCGTTGATGAAGATGGTGGTGGGGCAGTTGCGGGCGGATGGGTATCCCCTGTCGCGGCTGGGCGGGTATCGGCGGTTCTACGAGCGGTTCGGGTGGGTGCCATTTCCGCGGGGCTACATCGACTTCGCGCTGCGGGGATTGACGTCGCGGGGCGGGTTCACCGATCCGGTGAGCTACCTGGATCGGCCGGAGGAGGATGCGCGGATTCGGACGTACGATGGATGTCGAGATGCGGCGGCGTGCGAGGTGCTTTACGCGGTGTTCAACGCGGGGCGGACAGGGGCTGAGCCAGCACAGTCGTTTGGAGCGGGCGCCGGGAATCCTTGGCGGGTGGTATATGAGGTGGACGGAGCGGTCCGGGCTTACGTTTTCGCGTCACAGAACGCGCCGCCTTATACGCGGTTTTCGTCGTCGGTGTCGATCTCCGACGGGGCGTGCGATCCGGGTGATACGCGACCGCTTGGCGCAACGCTGCGATACGTTCTGCGTCAGGCGGCGATCGCGGGGGCGGAATCGGTCAGGGCGCGGCTACCGCTGGACCCGTCGCTCTACGATCTGTATCGGGATTCGAGCTGCGGGTTCGTGCCGTCGCTCTGGCAGTCGTCGGAAGGCGGGAACATGCTGCAGGTGCTGAGTCTGAGGGGACTGCTTGAGGCGATTGCGCTGGAACTGACGGAGCGGCTGCAGATGGCGAAACAGGGGACGGGCGAGGTCAGTCTTCGCGTGCGGGGAGAGACGGTTGGATTGGCGTGGGACGGGGAGCGGTTGACGGTGGAAGAAGGGAAAGGGGATTGGGTGGAACTCGGACAGGATGGGATGATGAAGATGGTGCTGGGGTTGGTGCCGGTGGAGCTGGTCGTGGTAGGAGAGAGGGAGGATGTGGCTATGCTGAGGGCGGCGTTTCCGGTACAGGGGACTGCGACGGGGGTTTGGGGGTGAATCCGATACAGGGAAAGCGCCCCAGATACACAACATCACCAAACGGGAGATCATCGTGTCATCAAATATCCACTTTGCTATGGGCGGCGCCATTTTCGGAGCCTTCACGACTGAATCCGCGGAACTGATTGCTAAGCACGGTCTGCCGGGCGTCGAACCTTACCGCAGTGGCTTAATCGCCTGGCTCGACGACCCGCAGGCGCTGAAGGCCCTCCTCGACGAGCGCGGTATTCGGCTCATTACTGCCTCAAACGGCGGGCCCGGTCAATCGGTGGCGTTCATCGATCGGTCAAAGCGTGGTGAAACAATCGCCGACCACGTCGCTTTCTGCCGCGATTTTCTGAAGGTCTTCGGCTGCACGCACTTCAAGATCAACATGGGGAGCCGCCCGCAGAACGGAACAACTGCGGATGACATCAAAGCGATCTCGGAGACTGTGTCAGAACTCGGCAAGCGAACGCTTGAGATGGGTGTGACGATCGCGCCACACCCGCATATCTGGGGGCCGATCGAGCGACCAGAGGAAGTTCGCGCCCTTCTGGATCAGACCGACCCGGATATCGTGTCCTGGATTCCCGACACTGCACAGCTCAATCTCGGAGGAGGCGATCCCGTTCAGCTCATCGACGATTATTACGACCGACTGGCCGCCGTCCATTGGAAGGATTCGAAGGCGTTGTATCGCGGTTATACTGGCCCAACACCGACGAAAGAGATGCACGCGGAGGAAATTCTGTACAAAGATCTGGGATCTGGTGGTGTTGACCACCCTGCGATTTGGGCCATGCTGAATGAGCGAGGCTACGACGGATGGATCACGCTCGATCTCGATCCCCCGCGTCCAAACGAAGGCGAAGGTTCAGTCGATGACAAAATGGGGATCAACTGCAGGTATCTGATGGAAACATTGAAAGTTTCCCGCTTTTAGTGTGTCAATCCCGACAGGGTTGAAGAACATGGTCTGACTTTATCGAGGAAGAGACCAAAGAAGATTTTTTAAATCGTGTTAAAAAAGCCCCGAATTTCAAGATTGGACTTATATTGAACGTTGAATAAATTTTTTAGAAACCTGCAAAAATATTATGAGAATCACCTTTGACAAAAACATTTCCTAAACCAGGACAAATCGCGCATGTTCGCTAGCGCGTTTTAGGAAATACTCAGGCTATGAATGTGAAAGAACAAAAAATTACAGAATCGCTTTTGGATGAGATCACAAACAAAATTGTCGAACACTTTCATCCAGATCAGATTATCCTCTGAACAAATCGGCGCATTGCGAGCGCATCTGTTCTACCAGCCGTATCCACCTGAGCAAATTCTGCAAACACTGTCTGAAAAATCAGAATCCAGCGAAATTCTCCAAACAGTGCTTGGAGAATTTGATCAATTCCCTCAACAACCGATTTGCCAGACGCTGTCTGGTAAAAAGAAAACGGGTAAAGAATATTATAATTCTCTACCCGTTCTTTTTTTAAAACCGATACCCTCACGTCAATCGGGGATCAACTCAATATTGAAACGACAGCCTACGGTCACACTATATTTCGCCAATCATATCCTTGACCCTACATACTCGCTTATCTTCCAGGTCAATCCAAGTCGTGAACCGATCTTTATCGGTGTATTACTCAGTTCGGCGCTTGCGCAAAAGAGGCGATAGATGACGTGTACGCATGGCCTCCTGCCAGTCTTCGCTTCTCGAGACTACTACGAAGTTCATCATACTCCCAATTCCCGCTCTCGGCCTCCTCACGCCACTTCATGTTGTATGTCTCTCGCTTGCAAACGTCCAGGTGTTTCGGGGCCAGCGTGAGCCACGTCTTCTCTGAAGTAACACTTCCGAAGCCGTTAAAGCATGGGGAGTGCAGGTAGAGCAAGTTCTTCGCCATGTACGTCAGATAGTCTTCTGAGCTGTACCTGGCTCCATTGTAACTCAGTTCGTTGTTGCAGAAGTCGGAGAAGGAATTTGTAAACGGGGGCTTAAAGACCTAAGATAGAATCAATCTTTTGGATCCTCGCATTGAGACATTTTGAAGGGATTAAATTTTGCAATAATCTTTATACGCCAAAATGCCATTGCAAACCCCTGTTTTTTCGACTAAATTGCAGATAATTGTAAATATCGAAAGACAAAGGTGCATAATATGACCAAACACAGACTGCCCATCGGCATTCAGACCTTCCGCAAAATTCGGGAGGAAAACTGCTACTATGTCGATAAAACTGCCCACATTCGGCGGCTGATTGACGAGGGTAAGCACTACTTTTTGTCGCGTCCACATGTCATCCTGTTCAGGGATACTACACTGGAGGAGTACAGGTTATGGGACAAGCATTGACGGAGCGTGAAATCGAAGCCGTCGTTCGAGAGGTCACAGACGAAGAAGTGGCTTTTTACCACGAATACGGGTGGGTCATGATGAAGCAACTCGTGGACTCGGAGTTCGCAACGGAGCTCCTGCGCGTGGGGCAAGAGTGGTTGAAACGCAATGACGAAGAGAAGGGCGGCAGACGGTCCGTCGGCCTGGCGCGGCGGGAAGAGACCGAGCCGTTCCGCTCGTTCATGTTCAGCGAGCGCATGTCAAAGAACGCAACACGACTCGTGAACAGGAAGCGGCTCAAGGGCGTAGATATCCCACTTCGCTATCGCATCGACATCCTCCAACACAAGCCCCCGGGGGCAGCCGGAGCCACTTATCATCAGGACTCGTCAGAGCACGGCTCTGATCGCGTGGGCGAACTCCAGTTCTGGCTTGCTCTGGTGGAAGTGCCACCGGAGATGAGTGCCATGCGATTCGTCAGCCGCTCACATCGCGAAGGACCGCTTGGCTCGGTATTCAAAGATGACCGGGGCAACCTGCTCGAGCAGTACCCAAATCTGACGTCTGTGCTGGAGCTCTCTCCGCCGTTCCATTACCAACCGGGTGACTGCACTGTGCATCACGGATACACAGTCCATGGCGGTCCACCCAACAGCACCGACAAGTCGCGCTGGTCATACCTCTTCTCATACTCCCCTTCTGACACGCGATACTGGAACGGGACCGCAGCCAACTGGGGCAGCGAGCGGAAGCGTTTGAGTGATTCGGACAATCCCACGGTCCATTTTTCCGAATAAGGTTTCAGGGGATTGAAATGATTTCTGTACAACAATGGGATTTTTTTCAAGAACACGGTTATCTGATCGTTGAAAATGTAATCTCTGTACAACGATTGGTAGCGTTGCGAGAGGCCCTGGAAAAGAGATATGATCTGGAGGGCGAAAAGGCAGGGACAGAGGGATCGACCCCTCCGGGCGTTCGCAGGTTGTGCAATCTCATTGGTAAAGGCCGCGTCTTAGAAGAGCTGGCAATCGAGCCGATTGCATTGGAAATGGCCAGGCTGGTGATTGGAGAGGATATGCGCTGGCAGGCCATGAATTTTCACGATCCCATGCCCGGTGATCCGCGTCCTCTTCAGGCAATCCACGCCGATCGATCGTTCTTTAAGAATTGTACTGCATACCTCAATGTGGTGTGGGCACTTGATGATATGACAGAAGAAAACGGTGCGACTCGCCTTGTGCCGGGGTCACATAAAAAACCCTGGCCCCGAGATGTTCTGGGCGATCTCCAAGAGGCAGTTGCTGGAGAAATCTACGCGACCTGTAAGGCTGGAACTGGCATTTTTTGCCACGGTGATGTCTGGCATGGCGCACGTGCAAACCTTTCAAAATCACCCAGGCGTGTGATCCATATGGGATACAGTTGTCCAAACACTGCGCCTCAATATGAAATTGCAGGCTCTTTGACGCAGGATATTCGCGAGCGGTTGGGCGAGCATTGTGCGCTCATTCCAGATCCCCTATCGTCATTTGATTTGGAGAAACCCTAAATATTATGGCCAATCAAAAACCATTGAATTTTATATTTTTTCAACCAGACGAAATGCGAGCCGAAAGTTTGGGATGTTATGGCCATCCATTGATCAAAACCCCAAATTACGATCGCCTGGCGGCAGAAGGGGAAACTACACTGGAGGAGTACAGGTTATGGGACAAGCATTGACGGAGCGCGAGATCGAAGCCGTCGTTCGAGAGGTCACAGACGAAGAAGTGGCCTTCTACCAGGAGTATGGATGGGTCATGATGAAGCAACTCGTAGATCCGGAGTTCGTCTCGGAACTCCTAACTGTCGGTCAGGATTGGCTGGAACGCTACGGCGAAGACAAAGGCGGCAGACGGGCCGTTGGCCTGGTACTACAGGAAGAGGCTGAGCCGTTCCGTTCGTTCATGTTCAGCGAGCGCATGTCAAAAAATGCGATGCGACTCGTGAATAGGAAGCGGCTCAAGGGTGTAGATATCCCACTTCGCTATCGCGCTGATGTCTTCAGAGAAAAGCCCCCAGGGGCAGCCAGAACCCATTATCATCAGGACTCGGCTCAGCACGGCTCTGATCGCGTGGGCGAACTCCAGTTCTGGCTTGCGCTGGTGGAAGTGACACCGGAGATGAGCGCGATGCGATTCGTCAGTCGCTCGCATCGCGAAGGACCGCTTGGCTCGGTAGGCGGCGATGGCAAGGGCGACCTGCTCGAGCAATTTCCAAATCTGACGTCTGTACTGGAGCTTTCTCCGCCGTTCCATTACCAGCCGGGTGACTGCACAGTGCATCACGGGTACACAATCCATGGCGCTCCAGTCAACAGCACCGATAAGTCGCGCTGGTCATACCTCTTCTCATATTCGCCTTCCGACACCCGATACTGGAATGGCACAGCAGACAACTGGGGCAACGAGCGAAAGCATCTGAGTGACGCGGATAATCCAACGGTCTATTTTCCAATAGGAACTCTTTGAAAGGAGCAACAAAATCCAAATCCAGCCGCTGTCGATCAGAAGGTCGTCCGTTTCAATCAATCCACGACATTTTCTTTTAACTAAGATGTGACACACATAGGAGTGCCACATGCCCCCAACTCAGAAATTTGAAGAGCGCATCGTTCGCGTGGAAAAACCTTCCGCTCACTTCGCGCTGTTGAGAAACGAAAAGGGTGATTTTCTGGGCGTATCGGAAGGCGAAACAGCCGTCTTTGACCACGCCGACGACAAAGCGATCTGGAAAGAAGAAGGCGGCACCTATCGCCATGTGGTGTCGGACCTGACACTCGATGTGTCTGCCGCGAATGGCGAACATCTCGCTCTGAATGGGAAATCACTGGGCGAAGACGGCTCCGAATCGTCCGTGCCAGGGCGTTTTCAGCCGGGTCACGGCCCTGCCCATCTTCCGTCCGAATACCTCCAGCAAATCCGCGAGAACGGATGGGTCTGCCTTCCGAGCATCTTGTCTCCCCACGCGATCGAAGAACTGCAAAGGGTGAGTTGCACCGGCAAGTGGAACCATGAAGAATTAGACAGAAGCCTGCCGACTCTCACGCAGTCTGTGGAAGTATCGAGAGCCGCAACTGAGCCTGTATCCCTCTGGGTGATGCGGGAGTATATGCAGTGTCGGGAAATTCGGCTGGCGCACAGGCCCGGTTTCGCCGTCGTGGCCCCGGATGATGGTGAACGCCAGGTGGGGGGGTGGCATTCGGATTATCCCTACCTCTGGGGGATTGCCAGGAATTCCTCCGATGGTAATCGTATCGTACCGCACAATGCGCTGAATCTCGTGCTTGGCGTTCAGCGAAATTTGTGTGTGACCGAATTTAAGAGTGAAAACGGCGCGACCTGTTTCAAACTCGGATCGCATACGTTTGGGCAAGGCCCTCCTCCAGAATGGGGGAGTGGGAATGCGTTCAGGGAGGAGGGAGCTCGCGAGGCAAAGGGCCTCCCCTATACGGGCTCCGAAGCAGACGTCGTCGAGGCACCGGCGGGCAGCTACGTCATCTATGATGCCCGAACCTGGCATCGAGCAGGCGTGAACCGCACGGACAAAAAGCGGGCGGCGATGCTTCAGTCCGTCGTTCCTATGTACATCATGCCTTTTATGGAGACCTCTCGTCCTTACAAGGAGTTCCTTGCGAGCCCTCTGGCGAGTCAACTGACGGAGCGGGAGCATATCGAGTTGGAATCCCTTCTGGTAAGCCGAATTGATGGGCCTCAAGGGCGTTTGGCGATCACTATGGATGAGGAGCTTTCCAGATGAACGAATACAAGACGCATTTTGATACCCCGGAAGATGCCTACTTCGGCTTTTTTGAAGCCGACGCCTCCCAAAATGGAGATGCCTGGGCTGCCGTGATGAGCTATCCCCATGTCCGCGTTGACGCATCGGGGCGGACCGCCTACTACGATACGGCACGGGATTACGCGGATAATGCCGACTGGACCTCAAGGGTAGCGACGGGTTGGGTCCTGACGAGGGGGCGAGACCCCGTCCGGCTGCACGAATCTCCCAATAAGGTTCACCTGGTAGGCGGGTGGACGCGATACAATGCAGACGATAATCCCATCCTGTGGAATCGCGTCACTTATATTGTCACCAAACCCGCTGATTCGTGGGGGATCCAGGCGCGGTTTGCACTCGGTACTTATTACGACGGGCGTGACGACGAAACAGCTATCGTCCAGGCTACCGAAGCGGCAATTAGTCAGGTGCGACGCTATTGCGATGCACTGGACAAAAACGATGGCGATGCTTGCGCCAACCTCTGTCGTTTTCCGCTGATTGAGGTCGGCGTTGGTGCAGTAACGCGGATCGAAGATGGTGCCAAACTAGCGCAACAGGTCAACGAAAGAACCACATCGGTCAGCAATATAGAAGTCGAGGCAGCACAATCTGGTCCCAGGGGCGTCCTTGTGGCAGTGACTGCTGACGATACCTCTGGCAACAGCGAGCAATCCATCGTGGTGGTCAGCAGATCGGCTGACGCATGGCAGATCGCTGGCATTTCGAGAATGCTGTAAAGCCCTGACACAAGGAGGAATATCTTGAAGATTACATCGGTAAAAGCAGTTCCCGCATCATCTTCACCGCAAGGCCGCCCGCCACGCAACTATATGTTTGTGAAGATTGAAACCGATGAAGGCATCACAGGCTGGGGTGAGGCGACCGCCGGTCCGCTTAGCGTTGCGACCCAGATCGACGAGGTCGGTCAGGTGCTGGTGGGCGAAGACCCCTGGCAGATCGAGAAACACTGGCAGACACTCTATCATCACTTTTTTGTGCGGGGTGGTGTCGTGCAGATGTCAGCCATAAGCGGCATAGAAATCGCTCTGTGGGACATCAAAGGTCAGGCCGTGGGACTGCCCATATACGAAATGCTGGGCGGAAAGATGAGAGATCGGATCTGGTGCTATGGCAGGTGGGATGGGCCTACACCTGAAGGGGCTGCTGAAACTGCGATGAATAACGTATCAAATGGATTGACGGCGCTCAAGGGGGATCCGTTTGACCATTGCGGGCTGTTTATTCCGGCAGAAGCCGAACGCGTCGCCATAAAAAAACTGGAAGCTGTTCGCAAAGCAGTGGGCGACGACGTTGAGTTGCTCGTTGAGGTGCATGGACGGCTTGCCCCGGCAGACGCCATCCGAATCGGCAATGCGATGGCCGACTGTCGGCCCTTTGTGTACGAAGAACCCGTGCCGCCAACAAACCTCGACGCAATGCAACGGGTTGCCGAGGCCGTAAGCATCCCACTGGCGACTGGCGAGCGGCTTTACACCAAGTGGGAATTTACCGACTTGCTGAGCCGACAAATTGTGAAGATGATTCAACCCGACATTGTTCAGGGTGGCGGTATATTGGAGTTGAAGAAGATTGCGGCGATGGCAGAAGCTCATTATGTCGGTTTTCAACCACACAACCCCTACGGCCCACTGTGCACGATCGCGTCTTTGCATCTCGATGCCTGCACCCCAAATTTTATGATTCAGGAAGGCGGAATCAGCCCGTGGTTTCAAGACGCTTGCACAGGCGATTTTCCGGTTCAGAAGGATGGCTTTTTGCCGATCCCGACCGGCCCCGGGCTGGGCGTGGGCATGAACGAAGCGTGGCTCAAGGCAAATCCCTGGCGTGACGACGCAAACATTTGGCGGCCCCGTCCTGGTACGGTCGCATCATTGCAAGATACAAAGTGGGTCTAATCATCAGCACCGAGTATAGGAGAGACGTCCATGCCACAACCGGCTCAACAGCCCAATATCCTGTTTGTGTTTTCCGACCAGCAGCGTGCATCGGCAATGGGTTGCTACTACGGCGATGAAGATCTGGAGACACCGCACTTCGACGCATTCGCCAGGCAGGGAATGAAATTGGAAAGTGCCGTGTCAACGACCCCGCTTTGTTGCCCCTACAGGGCCATATTGATGACGGGATTACACGGCCATCGCATGGGGATAACGACCAACGGGTATCATCCGGATCTAAGTGAATATGCCCACATCGGCAAGGCTTTCAAAAACGCAGGGTACCACTGTGGTTATATCGGCAAATGGCATTTAGGAGATGTACAACTCGATTCGGGTCATCCGATGCGTCTGGGATTCGACGAAGAATGGTTTGTACCTCTGGTATCGAGTCACGCGAGTCCCAATCGAAACTATGCGGTGAACAGCACTGAGACTGTGGTTGGAGAAGGGTTCGACAAGCCGCAGATCGAGGCCAACAGGGCCATTGAGTTCATTCGAGGACAGGACGGTGGGGCTCCCTGGTGCCTGTTTCTTTCATGGTATCCCCCTCATCCCCCACTGGTATCTCCAGAGGTATATCTCGAAAAATATCGAGGACGGAACCTGAAGTTTCATCCCAATGTGAAGACCGTAGATGCAGAGGCGCTCAATCGTTTTCAGGACCATTATGCGCATTATTACGGTCTCGTAACGGGCCTGGATACTGAGTGGGAACGCTTGATGCAGGCCCTGCAAGACAGTGGCCAGGCGGAAAACACCATTGTGGTGTACACCTCGGATCACGGTGAAATGCTAAACAGCCAGGGCTGGCGAGGCAAACGATGGCCTCATCGCGAATCCACCCAGGTTCCTTTTCTGATTCGATGGCCAGGCACGATTGAAGCCAACGCCACACTGGACATGCCGTTTGGCACGCCAGACATTTTTCCCACGCTATGTGGACTCGCAGGGATCAATGTGCCATCGGGGTTGGACGGGGCCGATCTGTCCGGCGTCATCCTCGGCAGCGATTCCAATGGGCACCAGCAAGAGTACGCCTATATGGAGATGCATCACAGCTTCATTCCGTGGCCCGGCTGGCGCGGGATTCGCACAGCGAAGTACAATTACGCGCGAATGGAGGAAGGACCGTGGGTGTGTTTCGATCTTGAAAACGATCCCTACGAACAGAACAACCTGGTAGAAGAGAATGGCGCGGTCGTGTCGGAACTGGATGGGCTTCTTGTAGATGCGATGAAAAAAGCGGGCGATTCCTGGCGCGATGTCGGCAGGGAAGTAGGCGATTGGCAGGAGTGGCACGGCAATAAACAGATTGGGCAACTCGGATTGGATGCTGAATACCCGGGTTACGAGGCCATTCGAATCTGGGCAGAACGGAACAATCTTGTGTAGCGAGCGGCGACTATCGAGTATGAGCCCGGTCGTCTCTTCGTCATTTACTGGGGACATGAGCCTGGCGAGGTGAGTTGTATACAGGGGACCAATATTAGTCTATAAAAGGAGTTGAAATGAATCGCTCTGTTCTGGACTGGCCAGCAGGTGTTACCGTCTATCACCCCGACCGATGTTATAATGGGTACACGCTCGTTCATGGGCGAGGGCCCTGGGATCCCGTGCGTGGTATCTCGGCTGAACAGGTTGATCGATGGCACTTGATAGACATGAAGGGTCAGGTGGTTCACGCGTTCTACGGAAACCCGGCGACGCAGCGCGGCTCTCAGCTATTTGAACGCGTTGCAAACGGCCACTATATCAGCAATGGGGCCTCGATCACGGAACAGGACTGGGATGGAAATATTGTCTGGTCTCTGTCCTCAGACTTCCGCGAGGATGCGCGACCAACGGGTTTCCATCACGACATCCAGAAGACTTCTGAACACACCTATCTCGCTATGGTCGCGGATCGCATCGATGCCCCTCAGATATCGCGCGTCACACTCAAAGACGATCACATCATGGAAATAACTTCGGAGGGCGAGATCGTCTGGGAATGGTGGGGGCATCACCACCTGGAGGAATTCGGGTTCAGCGATCGTGCGAAGCAGATCATATTTGAAACGGGCGGGGGGCAACAGCCCGGACAGGATGGAGACTGGCTCCATCTGAATACGCTTCACACACTTCCCGACAATCCTTTATACGATCAGGGGGATACGAGATTCAAGCCGGGAAATATTCTCAGCTGTTCCAGAAATGGAAATCAGATATTCATCATCGAGAAAACGACTGGAAATATCGTCTGGAATTGGGGCTATTTGGATCAGATGGAAACCATGTGGTTAAACGGGACCGAAGGGCAGAATCAATATCTGGTAGGTCCACACGATCCCAAAATGCTGCACAACGGAAATATCCTGATCTACGACAATGGAGGCGGTACGGGTTATCCTCCGATTAATCGATTCTACACCCGGCTTGTAGAAATCAATCCCGTGAGTGGAGAAGTCGTATGGGAATATGCTGCGGGGCCTCAGGCCAGCAAATTCCTGAGCATTGTTACCGGCGGTGTACAGCGCCTCCCGAATGGGAATACGCTTAGTCTGGACACGGATAAGGGACGGATTTTCGAAGTGACCTGGGAAGGTGAAATCGTGTGGGAGTACATCAACCCGAGAGGCGGATTTTACAGAACCCAGCGCATTGCCTATCCAGATTGCCCTCTGGATCCTCCCGACCCGAAGCCAGCAGACCTCCCGGTTCCCGATCACCTCGGCCTGCCTGTATCAGACACCCTGGATTACTGCCCATCTCCTTAAAATTCGATGTCACCCTTCATCCCGACTACAGGATTATGCTCATGTCCGATTACACGTTTAAACTCGCCATGTTCACGACCGAACTGAGACTGCCCTATGACCGGGCATTTCCCAAAGCGAAAGAGATCGGCGCGGACCGCCTCTGGTACGCGCCTTCGGCAGGCGACCTTCCGTTCGAAGCCATGACCGACGCGGATATGGACCGCATCGGCGCGTGCGCCGAGCAGCATCAAACGGAGATCTTCCTGCTCTGCGGAGGCCGTAAGTTTAAAACTGTGCATCTCAGCGATCTGGATCTGGACCATATGGAAGAACATCCCGAATTCCAGGAAGCCCGAGAGGAATTGACCGCCGCCATGAAGATGGCCGCCCGACTCAAAATTCCGGCAGTAGCCACGTTTACATTTGCCTGGCCGGGTGAATATACCGCTGGTAAGCCGACCTGGCCCATGCGATGGATGACCCGCGGCGGCGTCATTTCCGATCTGGACATGGACAAACTGGTCCGGGCGTTTACGCTGCTGGTCGAAGATGCTGATCGCTACGATGTGGATCTGCCGCTGTGCATGATGCCGTGGAATTACACGAATACCACGGAACACATGCGGCAGGTGATCGAGGCGGTCGGTTCACCTCGCCTGAAAACGGTCTGGGGGCCAGCGGATACCATGAACTGCGGCGAATCGGACACCGCCACCCGCGGATTTCAGAATGTCCGTCCGTATCTTCATACGCTCCACATAAAAGATCTGCAAGTCATAGACGGTCTGAAATGCGAGTTTGAATACTGTCCCATCGGCGAAGGAGACGTGGATTTTCCGACGGTACTGCGGAACCTGCGCGATTATCAGATCGACGCGGTGATATCCATCGCCACCCACTTCAAGCCGGAAAGCGGATCGGCGGAAGAAGCGATGCGTATCAATTTTGCCAATATGAAGGCGTTGATCGGTGGGGTAGGGGACTGATTCTCGATCATTGCGGTACAGCGTCGCTGATGAACCCTTCGTTTCTCACCAGGACCTGGAGATCCAGGTTTGTCATGGGAAAATCCACCCGGGCGTTGCCCAACCGCTCCGATTCGTGAAGAGAAAGCACCATTTCCAGCGCAGCCCGTCCATCTTCTCCAGTGGATATTGTATCCCGATCGCGGTCGAGGCTTTCTGCAATCTCCTCTACTGACAACGGGATCACACATCGGCCCCTGTCCGTTGTATTCAGCTTGTGTTCCTCTGGTATTTCGGGGAATTTTTCCTCTTTATTTTTGACGAAGAGCTCAAACTGACGTGGCCGTGTATTGGCCACCGTTATCCGTCCCCTGGATCCCAACAATTCAAAGAGGTGTTGGGCGCTCCCTCCGGTGGATCCGTTCACAATGCATTGTACGCCATTTTCAAAATGAAAGTACCCGGCGCCACGGGGATCCAGCGCATCCGGATCCAATAGGTGACCGGTTGCCCACGCGACATCGCCTGCAAAGAAGCGCAGCATGTCGAAAAAGTGGGTTCCGTTGTTGGCAAGCCCGGCGCTGTACTGGAGTGTCATCGCTTGAAGGGAGCCGATGACCTCCTGATCGATTAGCTCCTTAATTTGGCGAAATTGCCAATCCCATCGGCGCGTGTGGTTAATGCTCAGCTTTACATTGTTTCTCCGGCAAGCATCAATCATTTCGTCTGCTTCTCGCAACGTAGTTGCCATCGCCTTCTCACAGAATATGGCTTTTACTCCTGACTGAGCCGCGGCAACAACGATATCCCGATGCGGAATGGGATAGGTGCAAACACTCACGATATCCAGCTTCTCAGTATCCAGCATTTCCCGCCAATCTGTGTACAGACCCGGAACATCCCATTTGCCTCCAAAACTCTGTCGGCGTTCATCATCCCGATCTGCTGCTGCGACAATACGGGTTCGGTCACAGTGATTGTAACAACCCGCATGGGTGTTCGGCGTTCCGCGATGTGCTTCCTGTTCCAGTAGGCTTGAAATCCTGCCACAGCCGATAACACCAACGTTATAAACTTGCATAGAAAGCTCCGGGGAAAATTGTGGGAAGAACTCGTTTTCAAGATCTCAGATCACAATCCAAACAAAGATTTCTACCTTCATCATTGTACCTTCTCGCCTGCTTTCCCGCGGTCTTCCTGCCGCTCCAGCGGCAGTTCTTGCATAAATGTCCACTGACGGTCCCCCAGCTTTTGAAGCTGCGATTCGTCGAGTTCCATCCCTAGACCCGGACCTTTAGGCACGAGAAGGTAGCCATTTTCGTACTGGACCCGGTGTTTGACAACGTCGTCAATGTAGAGTTGCGCGCCAGCCGCATCGCCAGGGTAATCGAGGTTGGATACCGATGCGCCCAGATGCGCCTGCGCGGAGGTCCCAATAGAAAGTTCCTGAGTTGTGCCAATCAAGGTGGAGATTCCGGTGGCCTGTGCTATGGCGAAGATCTGGCGCGATCGTTTGATGCCCTGGTGGCAGGTCGCAATATTGAAGATGTCGACAGCCTGTCCTTCCGCGAAAGCAATGGCCTGGGTCTCGTCGCTGACATGCTCACTGACCGGGAACCGGATGCGCTCACGCACCTTTGCTTTGCCCGGGATGTCGGGTGCGGGACTTTCAACCAGGATCGGCTCGACCCACTGCAGACGCTCAACGGCGGCTACGCACGACTTCCAATCAAGTCGGCGGCTGAAGTCCAGTGATTTAACTTTGAATCGATCTCCATAACGATCGCGACACTCATGTAAGATCTGATTGTCGATTTCGAGGTTTCCACCCACGTAAAATCGGAACAGGTCAAATCCCAGCTCGAGCATTCGACCGACTCGCTCGACGTTGGGTGCGACGTCCGCCTCTTCGAATTGTCGAAAGATGGGGTAGCAGATTTTGTAGCGATCTCGGTAAGCACCTCCATAGAGGTCGTGAATTGGAATGCCCAAGCTCTTGGCCCGAAGGTCGTGAATCGCAATGTCCACACCTGCGCCAATCTGTCCCTTATATCCGTCGACGATCGGATCGATGGCGGTTGGATCGGATGGATCGATTCCGATCAACGATTTCCGAAGTATATACTCGAGATGGTTGATGTCGGGTATGTTTCGGGTACTGAGGTCGGACATTTCGCCCGCACCGACTATACCATCGTCTGAGATGATACGGATGATAATGTGAGGACTGAGCGTACCGTTCTCTCGTCTTGTTCCGACTGCAAATAGATCGAGTTCTTTAATGGTCAAAGCAGACTCCTTTCATCGATCGTCTCAGGAACACCAATACGAATAGAGCGACCCTTGTCGCAGCTTGAACCTGACGCCAGTTTATGTCCCATTGTAATCGTAGGGCCGGTTTCTGAAGAGGTAGTCTATCGGTTCATCTACAAAAATTATGTTCGGGTCCAGGTCGCTTTCTGCAAAGGCGGTTTCACAACCGGTATTGAACCGGAGAGGGGGAAGGCGACGCATCCAGTGGCAGCAGTAGATCGCTGCGATCATGAACCGCGTTTGGTCGGAGAGATTTGGCATTCCCCGATGCCAGAGCCGGGGATCGCGGATCAGAATGCTTCCCTTTTTTGTATTCCCCCGGACCGGCGGTGCCACTTTCCGGCGTGCTTCATGCAGGTGTTCTTCTACCTTGATATCATCTCCATCTACCTTTTGCGTTTCCAGATGGGAGCCGGGCCAGAGTTCGATACTTCCGTTGGCTTCTGTTACCTCGTCCAGGGCAATATTGACAATGACTTTGGACGGCGGGTGCGCGACATCCAGGTTCGGCCAGAGTTGTCCCGAGTCAACATGTACCGGCTGGAGCTTGCTGCCCGGCAAGTTGGTGTTGCCGGTATAGCGATTGTTGAAGATCCCTTCGCCGAGCAGGGCTTTCGAGACCTGGACCACATAGGGGTTCGCCATAACGTCGCGAAAGACGTACGGGGGGAAGGGGGGCGGCTCCTGCTGGACGTTTCCCCAAACGAAGTTATGGGGTGGCGCAGGGGTGTTCATGATCTTCTCTATGTCTTCGGTCATCCGCTCACAGAGAAGATCGAGGTGTTCGTGCGCGACCACTGCATTGAGGATGATGTAGCCCTCCGTTCGAATGGCATCGAGGGCCTGTTTCAGGTGCGCGTCGGTGAGAGATTCGGCTGCGTGTTCTTCCGGTGTGACGGTGATTTCCAAGTGTACTCCCTTCCCGCAGAGCTTGCATCGTGTCATGAAAAAAGATGAGAGCTATTTTGTCGGATCGTCCGACACCCGAATAATAAGCTTACCAAAATTTTCGCCTTTGAGCAGACCAATCAAAGCTGCGGGCGCGTTTTCCAAACCATCGACAATATCTTCCTTGTAGCGCAATTTGTCTTCGCGAATCCATCCGCCTAAAGTGCTAAAAGCTTCTTCTCTTTGGTCCGCATAGTCCGAGACAATGAAACCCCGAAAGGTGAGTCGTTTGGTGAGAATCTGGCGCAGCATATAATGCATCTGGTTGGGACCGGGTGGCAATCCCGTATCATTGGCAATGGCGATGGTGCCACATACGGGTATCCGGGCAAAGGGGTTGAACAGCGGCAACACCGTCTCAAACACCTTGCCTGCCACATTCTCAAAATAAACATCAATCCCGTCCGGACAAGCACCGGCGATTTGTTCTTCAAAATCGTCGGCTCTGTGGTTCACACACGCATCGAATCCAAACGCATCGGTGACATACTGGCATTTTTCTTTAGTCCCCGCGATGCCTACGGCCCGCGCGCCTTTGATTTTGGCGATTTGTCCAACCACCGAACCCACCGCTCCCGAGGCAGCGGCGACGACGACTGTCTCATCGGGTTGCGGTTTGCCGATATTGAGCAGCCCCGTGTATGCGGTCATGCCTGGCATGCCCAGCACGCCCACTGAGGTAGAGATCGGCCCCCAGGCCGGATCGATCTTGCGTAGCGCCTTTCCGGGGAGCGCGAAAAGGGATTGCCACCCGCCCTTGCCCTCCACGATGTCGCCCTCAGCAAATTCCGAATTGTTTGAGGCGATCACCTTTCCCACGCAGCCGCCCTCCATCACTGTGCCAAGTTCGACCGGTTTGGCATAGTTTTTCGCATCATTCATCCTGCCGCGCATGTAGGGATCCAGCGAAAGATAAATCGTCTGGCACAAAACTTCACCCTCACCAGGGATAGGCACGTCGGATTCCACCAACTGGAAATCACCTGGTTTCGGTTCTCCTTCGGGACGAGCAACCAGCAAGATTTGACGGTTTTTTAGATCGGACATATGTATTCCTTTATCAAGCTCAAATTCGTGCGAATTTTTGCAGTCGGTTGGGTTGGTGGGGCACTTCGGTGACGTAAATATCACCGCGACTATCAACGCAGATGCCGTGCGCAGGATCGATAAACTGTCCGGGATTTGAGCCTTCCTCGCCCCATCGTGCCAGCAGAGCACCATCCAGGTCAAAAATGCTGACGCGCTGGGGCGCTTCGGCAATATAGACAATATGATCTGGATCGATGTGAATGTTATTCGGAGATTGGATATCTGTCCACTTCTCCAGAAAGTTACCATCAAAATCGAAAAGCTGAATGCGGTGGTTTTCCCGGTCGCTTACAAGCACGCGGTCGCGTGGGTCAATGCATAAATCGTGCGGCAGGGCAAACTGGCCGGGTCCTGTGCCTTCCTCGCCCCAGGAAAGAATCCGTTCGCCTTTCGCTGAAAAGCGATGCACCCGGTGCTGGCCATATCCGTCCGAAACAAAAATCTCACCTGAGGGAGCAGCCATCGCCTTGGTTGGCCTGTTGAATGGCTCGCCCGGTGAACCTGTTTGGCCTGGCATACCCAGGGTCTGAAGCACTTCTCCATCTGTGCTGAAGATACGCACGGTATGATCGTCAACATCCGCACAATAAATCCGATCCGCCGGGTCGATCCAGATATTATGCGGATTTGAGAGCACATCATCACCCCATGCACCGAGAAAGCGACCTTCCGAATCGTAAACCAGAATACTCGCAGGTTCTCGTAGGGTGACATAAACGCGATCCTGCGAGTCAACTGCCACATCGGGCACGACCCCACCCATCTCTTTCCCTTCAGGACCTCGCCCCCATCCTTCAACAACGCGGTATTGATAAGTTGCCATCGTGTACTCCTTTCAGATATGCCCGACTACCTGTCCAGTCTAACCCAATCGGGCCAAACTTTGGCAAAAAATGCTCGCTGGATGCCTCGTACGCTCTCCCCGCCGTCAACAACGAGATTGGAGCCTACGCTGAAGTTGCCAGCTTGCGAAGCGAGAAAGATGGCCATGCCTGCGATGTTTTCTTTCTCCCCGACCCGCTTGCCCGGAATGCTCTTCTTCATCTCGTCTGTGTGATCCCGAGCCACCTTATTCAAATCGCTGGGAAAATCACCGGGGGAGATGGTATTGACTTGAATCCCTTCCCAGGCCAAACTATCACCCAGGTGTCGGCCCAAATGGATCACACCTGCTTTGCTGGCTCCGTAGGCATAATTGTAAGCTGTGTTGAGTTTACCACAGCCATCGATAGACGCGATATTGATCACATTGGACGGTGTTTCTGGCGAAGCCCCCACGCGCAGGAATGGCAGAAACGCCTGGGTCATAAAAAAGATGCTTTTGAGATTGAGATCCATCACCGCGTCCCATGTTTCCTCCGTTACATCCTCGATCTCCCTGCGACCATCGCTGATTCCAGCGTTGTTGATCAAAATATCGAGCGACTGTTCTCGTTCGCCGTAGGCCTTTGCCAGCGCCTTGATTCCGGAGACTGAACTTACATCGGCTGTGATATACTCGCAGGAGCCGATTTGTGCAAGTTCCTCCTGTTTCTTTTGCAAGACCTCTTCTCTGCGCGCGACAATGTAAACCTTCGCCCCAAAATTGACAAAGCCTTCGGCTATCATCGCTCCGATGCCAGTCGAACCACCAGTCACCAGTGCGGTTTTTCCCTCCAGTGAAAATAGATCTCTCATTTTCGATTCTCCGTGGGTTGGGCAATCTGTCGATGTTCGGCTATCTGCTTACACATCCCATCGCCACGTATTGCGACAGGCAAGCCGTGGATACTCATTCGCGTTCTTGCTTCCCGCGTGTACAAAAAAGTTCTGGTAAAACAGAATGTCTCCACGCTTCGCCACCACTTCCACACCTTCGCCAATATCCACCTTATGCATATCCGAATTCACGTCCCACAGATAGGGGTACTTCTCTGGATTGCTCTCTGCAAGACCCCGCATTTTTTTATGTGAACCCGGCCATCCAAACGTGCAACCCCCATGCGATTCTGTATCACTCAAATACAAAATTGAATGCACACTGATTGGAATCGGAAACGTCACATTAAACTTCTCCCGGTTGGTTCCGCCATCGAAGTGAGGTTTCTGGTGGCTCCATTCACCTTCCGTGGGAAACGTGTTCTGCGTCAGAATATCCTTCGGCGCGTGGATCTCCTCGCGTCCCACACCCGTCAATTCGGAAAGTGCGGTCAAAATATCATCCGTATAACACGCTAAGATATCCGGCGCGCCCAATCTTCGATTTTCCGGCAATGCGCGATGCCGTTGACTAATCGCATGCGCTGATACGCGGTCCCAGGTTTCGGGATCGTCGCGGTCCATTTCTAAAGCCGCCCACATCGCGTCTTCACCCTTGCGAGCTACATCCTCAGAAATCAAACCCGACGCCAGCAAATACCCTTCTTCGCGAAACTGCTTCTTCTGCTCATCTGTCATTATTTACTCCTCATTCTGTTGCGGAGGTCTGTTTCTATTTCTCCGAGGTCTTCTAATCCTCGGTGCCATCTGGCTTCTCCAGGCCTTGAATTTTTTTTGTAGTCGCTGAACAATTTCCGGTTGTTGGTTTGCCAGATCGTTTTTCTCACCTATATCTGCATCCAGATCGTACAATTCCAGCTTCTTAGACCTGCTAAATGTAAGTTTCCATTTTCCTTCTCGAATCGCCCAGGTTCCCGAATCGCCATCCCAATACAACGCATCGTGCAATGCCCCTTCTGTTTTTCCTTGCAAGACTGGCAACATATTTTTGCCATCGTAGATACGGTCTTCGGGCAATGGGATGCTAATAGCTGCACAGACAGTCGGCAAAATATCCATACAAATAACCGGTTCATCACACACACCACCTGCTTCCAAATGCCCTGGCCAGGACACGAGAAACGGCACGCGTAGCCCTCCCTCATAGACATTTTGCTTGTAACCACGCAGGGGCATATTGTTTGCATTTGTGGCCCTTGCACCACCATTATCTGAAAAATAAAAGATGAGTGTATTTTCCCACACGCCATTGGTCTTGAGCGCTGCCACCACATCGCCAACAGCGATATCCATTCTTTTGAGCATGCCCATCAAGATATCGCGTTTGGAATCGCCTGTATTAAATTGTTTGATATCCTCTTCGGGAGCTTGCAATGGCGCATGCACAGCATTAAAAGGAAGATAAAGAAAGAATGGGTCGTTTTTGTTTCGTTCAATAAAGCCAACAGCCTCTCGAGCCAGATTATCGGTCAAGTACCCGGTATCATTGATAATCTCTTTATTTCGATATATCGCATTATGGGCTCTGTCCTCTTTATAATTCAAATCAAAATAGTCGTGGCCTCCATGCCCTAAAAATCCGTAAAATTCATCAAATCCACGGTTGTTCGGATGATATTCAGGCGTCAAACCCAAATGCCATTTTCCAAATATCCCCGTCCTGTACCCCGCTTTTTTGAGCAGATCTGCAAGTGTAATTTCATCAACCGGCATACCGGCGCGTGAGTCACTGGCCGTATAAAAACCAAAGCGCTGCTGGTATCGGCCGGTCATGAAGCCCGCCCTGGTAGGCGCACATACAAAGGCACTGGCATATCCATTTGTCATTCGAATGCCCGAGTTGGCCAGTGCGTCGATATGTGGTGTATAGACTTCTGCGGGATGTGCCTGGTAACTCACATCTCCAAAGCCCTGGTCATCTGACAAAATCACCACAATGTTTGGACGTTTGGCATCTTCGGCCCATACTAATGGATTTGCTATCATTCCAGATACTCCTATTCCCAATGCTTTTAAAGCTGCGCGTCGATCCATATTGTAATGCTCCTTATCTTCAGCCCATTCATATGCCCGGCAACCGCATAACTAAAGCCCTACTCGTAGATCGTCTCCCCGATCTTGTGGTTCTCGATCCAGTCCCGGTCGAACGCCACCCCCAGCCCCGGTCCCTCCGGCACTTCGACGCAGCCGTTCTCGTCAACCGAATCCAACTCGTCGAGCCAGCGTCTTTCTGGATAGACTGCCGGCTTGGTATCGGGCACCAGGGGGTGCACCAGGCCCAGTTCGTAGTAATTGGCGTTGCGCAGGGTCGCCATGATATGCCGGTGCGCCAGATTGCCGCCGTGCAACTCCACGTCCAGCCCGTGCGCCTCGGCCATAGCGGCGATCTTCATCACCCCGGTGATACCGCCGTCGGTCTGGGCGTTGGCGCGCACGAAGTCGGTCGCGCCGGCAGTAATTGTATCGGCCTTGGCTTCAAGTCCGCGTACGTGTTCGCCCATCAGCATCGGCGTATTGATCAGCTCGCGCAGCTTGGCGTGGGCAAAGCGCGAAAAGCCGCCTCCTCTAAATGGGTCTTCATACCACATATAGCGCGCCTCGTCACAGGCGCGGCCCACCTTGAGTACGTCCTCGAATGTGGGAAAACACCCGGCTGGATCGAGCAATAGGTCCATATCGTCGCCGACCGCTTCGCGGATGGCTAATACCGCTGCCACTTCGCGGTCGATCGGTCCGTTGATCCAACCGTGGATCTTAAAGGCCGGATAGCCGTATTGCTCCTTGCAGCGCAGCGCGAATTGCGCAAAGTCGTCCGGCGTCGTCAAACCGCCGTTTTCGTCGCCGTG
>VXRD01000107.1 GCA_009838845.1 Gemmatimonadota bacterium
CTTCTTAATCCCACTATTAAATTACATAGAAGACATATGAAAAATACCCCTCAAAAGGAGGTTATCGCCTCCGAGCTCGACGCTGAAATATCTCAACGAGAGATAGCAAATCCTCGCGATCTTCGGGTGTATCTAAAAGACCTTCTCGCAAAAGCAGAAGAAAGCCCTCTTTCATGCCCGGATGCTTTCTATCGGCTTCGAGCAGCTCTGCGGCGAGCGCATATATTTCGGCGTTAAAATCTAAGTTCTGGTCGTCTTCTTTGCCATCCGCGTCTGTGCCATCCTCTGCTACTCTATCATCTACACCATCCAGAATAAATGGGACCGAAACCCCAAATAGTCTCGACAATCGCACTATATTTGTGGCAGACGGTTCTGTTTCGTCTTGTTCCCATTTCGATAGCTGAATACTCAGGATACTGAGGCGATCAGCCACATCATCCTGTGACCACCCCTTATCAATCCGCAACTGCCTGATTCTCCCACCAAAGGTCATATCACAGATCATCACGCCACTGGACAATTCCCTGATCGAGACGCCCAGTGCTTCTGCAATGCGTTCTGCATCCAAAAAATACAACCGGCGTTCTCCCGACTCAATCAAGCTCATTTTTGTACGAGACCAGCCCAATTTCTCGGCCAACTGGTACGATTTAATACCCCGCCGATTGCGAATCTTGCGAATATTTGACCCGTGATTTTCCATGTACCAAATAATTTTCCTTTTGAAAATTATTGCCAAATTCGTTGTTTGTTTTTATTTTCATTCAGAAAATTAACAGGCAAGACAACGGGTGAGGGCCAACCGTTCCCCAACGAACCCCCACCCGTCTATAACAACACACATATAGACATGTGGTATGATATAAATATACCCAAACTCGCAAATAGTCAAATGATTTTCCATCTCCAAAAGGTACCTTAAATGCCTAAATCTCTATACCTTAATAGTTCTATCCTCAACGCCATCGCAGTAATTCGCGCCCTCCAGCGCAGCAAACATCACCCGCTCGGTACACGCGACATCGCGCAGTGCGCTGGCATTACTCATGACCAGTCCTATCGCGCACTCATCACCCTCGAATCCGCAGGCATAGTGAATTGTGTGATCAATGGTCGCCGATGGTTACTCTCCGATGGCGTATCTATCCCCCACAGGAGGAAAAATGCAAAACGGACCGCTTGAGCATGTGCGAGATACTCATGCGACTGAGGTCGAACAGTTCGATATCACACCCTACACAGACGGAAAGCCATTTTCTCTCGAGCGAAGCACGCGCCTCATCCGGCACCACATCGACACGATAGATGTGGCGATCTTCAAAATCGGAAAAGAACTGCTTTGGGTAAAAAAAGAACTGCCTCACGGAGCATTTATCCAATGGCTTAAAAATGAAATGAAATTCCCAAAACGACGAGCACAAGAATGCATGCAAATCGCCCGGTGGGTCATTGAATCCAAATCGCCACATGCCCTTGCGTTCCTGCGCCGGATCGCAGGCAAGTCAAAGACAAAGATGCTCATGGCTGTATCCAATACCACCGAACAGGATGTAGATGAAGCGATGGAGACCGGGCATTTTTTGGGGCGACCGATAGACGAGATAAAAGATACGCCCATAGGTAGCCTCCGGGAGAAATACCGCAAGGAACACGCTAAAAACGAGCAACTCAAAGAGGATTTCCCCAAAAAAAAAGACAGGCAATTCAATGCCAAAACCGTACTCGGACAAAAAGCCCCACAAGCTGTCGATCATCCCGCGCCTCTGGCGAAGATCAACCGTGTCCTTATCCGCACCACCGAATCACTCTCAGTTCTCACAGAGGCGGTTGGGGAGATATATGAAGACCCGGAAAACGACGCTATCCTGGCCTCAGAGGACTGGCAGCAGCTATCGACCACCATACGCCACACACTGGACGAGAAAATAGGGACAATCTATGGGCGTATCCAGACAGAAGAGCCATGCAACCACACCCCATATCCCTTTGCGGACTCTGCAGGGGAGAGATTACCGCACGGGGCGGCGGCAGGGCATAATGAGAATAAAGAAAAGCCCTGCCGCCAAAAAAATGAACTGAGAAAAAATGAGAACCATCTACTCACCACACGCGAGGCTGCTGAGCGCGCCGGAGTCAAAATACACTTGCTGTATGGGGCCGTGAAGGACGGTCGCATCGCCTACACACGAAAACCGGGGCGATACAAAGAGGATGAATACCGGTTTGATCCAGACGAGGTTGACCGTTTTGCCGCCACTGTCCCCGTGAAAAAAAAACCAACCACTACAAAACAGACAGAAATCGAGTCCGCTGACGGATGGGTGATCAAGTATAAAAACGAAGTAGTTTTTACGGGCACATTGGGCGCATGCTTGCCAGTGCGTGCCGAGAGAGAACAGGCCGGCCAGTATTGCACCATTGAAAAAAGAAATTCGCGAAGTAAAAATTAAGGAGAAAATTATGGTTTTAGGAAGATCATTTGTTGCGCGGATTACGCCAGCAGAAATCGAAAAAATTGCCAAGCTCAGGTCCTGGTCTGTTTCTATCCTCTCATCTAAAATCGGGTGCTCCAGATCTGCAATCTACCGTGCGATCAGGGCGGGCGAATTGGCAACTACGCAAGAGCCCGGCTATTTGCGTGTATTGTCTTCGTCTCTCATTTCGCTATGGGAAAAATGCCACTTTTGACGCCCTCCCTGCGCTGAAGCGACGAGGCGTGTTTTATTTATTCACACCCCATCCACATACCCCCTTGTAATATCGATAATCAACCCAATGTCATACCGCGCATCCTCCACGGGTGTGCGGCACGGCTCGCCATCTGTAATACACGCGTAAAAATGCCGAAGCTCTCTCACAAACGGACTCTCCCAATCAATTTCGGGACTGCGCGTACCGTGGGACCCATTGGCGTGAATCTCCAGCACATCGAGCGTTGACAAAATCCCCCGTGCAAAACCCGTGGGATACGACAAAATAACGCGCTTATCGTCCTTGTGAACCTCGAGCGTCTCCTTAAAATGCCACAAATCGGGCAAATCGATCCACGTAGCCACACACCGCGCCCCCGATGCATATTGCAAAATCGTCGTCATCGCCCGCCCGCCTTGCCACACCTCGGTACTCACCACATTAGTCGGATTCCCCAGCATCAGACGCAACCCGTACAAATCGTGAATCATACTCCCCGACAGCGTAAAAAACGCCCGCGCAACATCATCTGACACATCGCCCACCGCCTGCTTCAAAGCCGCCTGCCGCGCTTTGTTTCTCTCAACTGCCGCTTCGGGCGGCAAATCGTCAAAATAGGTCAACTCAAACTGCTTCAAATGCAAATTATTATTCGGATGCAAATGATTCACCTGCACAAAACGCACATCGCCCGCATCCCCCACCTCCTCCCGTGCCAACTCATACGCCGGATCATAGACCTTCATATAGCCCACCTGCCCCACCGTACCCGCTCGCTCCTTCGCGGCACATATCGCATCCACTTCCTCGAGCGAATAGCACATCGGCTTCTCAATAAACACATGCTTACCCGCCTCAAAAGCCGCCACCGCCAGTTCCGTCTTAGGATCGGCATGGCACAAAATCACCGCATCCACATCCTGCGCCTGTAACAACTCATGCGGATCCGTCGTATAATTCGGCACGCCAAAAACCTCTGCCAGCCACCGCGCCAACCCCGGCGAAATATCGCACACCCACGTCACCTCATAAAGCGCGTGCAAAACACCCAGATTGGGCATATGCTGCACCTGTGCAATCGCGCCGCAACCAATAATCCCCATTTTGATCTTCGACATCACACCCTCCTGACCTTTATATTTTCCACCACAGCCGTAACCCCGGCAACCACACCTGTGCGAATCGTCTCCAACGCCATACTCGGCTGCGACCTGCCCAACTCCGTAACAAGCTCTGGCGTAGGCGGCACGTGAATAAACCCCGCAGGCAGATCATCCTCAGCGACCAGATGCAACACAGAATACATAATGTGATTGCACAAAAACGTACCCGCCGAATACGTCAGCCTCGCCGGCACCCCGGCATCCTCCATCCGCTCAACCATAGCCCGGGTCGGCACAGTTGCAAAATAGGCATCCGGCCCCCCTTCAACAATGGGATAATCGACCCCATCTATCACCTTCAAATTAATCCCAACGCGCTCGACATGGAGCGCAGACGCAGAACCGTGCAACCCCAAACACACCACCGCTACTGGCTCGTGCTCTGCAATCAGCGGAGCAACCCGATCAATATCCGCCCCGTGAACAACCGGCAACACAGCCGAAACAACCTCGCATCCACCAATCGAAGACCCGTCCAGAGACTCAGCCACAGCACCCGATGGATTGGACGACCACTCTGCCCAGGGTTCAAAACCCGTCAGTAAAATCTTCACGCGCCCTCCACTGTAATACAAGAAACCATACGCCCACCCGCAATCTCAACACCCGCGCACTGGACAGCTTCGATAGTAACACCCCCCTTATCCCAGACAACAATACCCGTCCCCATCGCCTCGACATGAACCTCGCCCTCGGGCACCGTAAGCGTCAGCGGTTCAGGCTCCACCCCGTAAAAAGCAGCCACATAGCGCTCGGTCTCCGAACATGCAAAAAGCCATGCGGGCTGTCTTCCGCAGATCAACATAGCGTCTCCAACCGAGATTTCACCCGTACAACTCTGACGGGCGAACGGCGACTCAAGCGGAGGCCAGCCCAGGACACCCTCCTGCGTCCAGCGCTTCTGCAGAACCCACGCCAGCAAATCGATCTCAATACCGAGACGCTCCCCATCCCGGAGATATTCCACAGACCACGGCCGCGTCTTCCCCGCTTCATAAGTCACAGGGAGCGCAGCATCATCCTTCAATTCACCACCAGCAACCGCCCGAACAAAAGATTGCACATCGGCATAATCCGAACGCTCAGCCATCTCCGCATAAAAACCGCACCGGGGTTTGCCCTGATAAAAAGAACCCGGATGTCCCTGTTCCCAGAACGTCTTGGACGGACCCAGATAATTGTAAAGCTCGAAAAAAAGATGCGTATCGTACTCCACCAGACGAAGAGGCGCATTCCGCCCCAGATCCGTACGCGCAAGCGGACGGACCGCGGAAAGAACGGGACCGATTGCAACGCCAACCGTAGCACCTTCCGGAACATCGAACGGAAGGGACTCCACCTTCTCATCACCAACCCAAATCTCATCAACCAGACTGCGATCGTGCCAGCACACAACAGCTTTGGCACTGCTCCGCGGCGCCATTGCGCCCAGATCCTTCGGCGAATAGAGCACAATCGCCCGGGAACCATCCTGAACATTGTGACACTGACCCTCCTCAAAAAGAATCTGATCATTGGACCGCGCGGGCGTTGACCGAAACGACCCGAGCCAGTGATCGTCCAGCACATAGCGAGAATAAATAATACCCGTCTGATCCGTACCCGTCTTGTGATGCGCGATAAAAACACTCGACTGCCCGGTAATAAAGCGATTCGTCTGACTGCGAAGCTCCTGAGAAGAAACCCCCAGCGCAAACGAAGGACTGTGATACGTGGAAATCCCCACGCCATTTTCCGAATCAGCAGTCTCCGAAAGAAAAAACGTCTCCGGCCGATAATCGACCGCATCGGACAGCCACTCGGGAAGAACACCCGCCTCAATATATGCGCGAAAATCATCAATCTCCGGCGGCGACTGGCAAAAAAGCGCGTGCCGGTACGCCCGGCTAAAAGGACCTGCCCAGCGACCCGTAGGCGGATGAATATGCAGTGCTGCGGAAAGACCAATACGCGCGCACATCGCCCTGGCACCAATGCGCGTGGGCACGTGCTGGACCAGTTCGCCCAGCCTGTGCAAAACGCGCATCGCCACATTCGCGTAATTCGGACTATTAAACTCGTACGCACAGCCATTTCGAGTCGTAAAATCCATCCACGCCCGGAACTTCTCATACCCCCGACTCTTGAACGCCTCATCCCCAAGCAACTCCCCGCCCAAACACGTATTGGTAATATCCTTAACCACAATATTCGTATAGCGAAAATGAACATCAATCCGGCGAACCTCTTCCAGCCCCAGGCGAATACTCTGCCGGACGCGGTCTTGCAAATCTGCAGAAAGCGCATTCCCATAGTTAATCATCAGTGGAATAAGCTGAAAAAGACAAAACTGGACCGCATTCAAATCTTCCACCACCTCGTCCTCGCGCTCCCAGAGAAAATTCCCCAAATGGGGATCGCCCTCGCGGGTCTCCTGGCATGCCAGCATCGCATCGAGAACCTTTTCAGCCAAATCGACATCCTCGCGCGTACCATTCGCCAGAAGATCATTGGCAAACTCAGCCGCCTGACGCGGCGCGTGATAAATTTTGCCCTCTTCCCAGCGAGATAGCATAAAAGTCTCGGGATTAAAATACTGAGGAAGTGGTAGGGGTTGAGCTTTAGACATAATGCACTCCGATATTATTGACACATGATGGAAAGATGTGTAAAATGCGGTCAGCGGTCTAACCGCACCCAAAGTAGCCAGAACCCGATGGACTGGCAAGACAAACTCATTCGTATAGCGATGAACGAGTATTCACCCTCTACTCATTTGGCATCATGCAAAAACACACAAAAATCCTTTTATATCTCGCACTGGGACTAACACCTATTCTGACCAGTCTTGCCCATGCACAAACCGACCTGGCACGCGCAGATTTTGATGGCAATCGGAAGGTTGATATTCAAGACTTTCTCGCATTTGCCGCGGCTTTCGGAAAGACTTCATCGGAGGAAGGTTTTGATAGCAGAATGGATTTTAATGGCGACAACACCGTTAATATCCAGGACTTTCTCGCGTTTGTCGCGGTTTTCGGTCAATCTGTTGAACTGAAAGATCTGGCCGATTATCCGGTAGGGGTGTCCCTCCAGACGAAGTATTTGACCGATGATACCCGGGTGTCTATCGTCAAAAAGACGTTTAGCAGCATAACCGGCGGATGGGAAATGAAGCCGAAGCCGATTTCAACGGGACCCGGCACCTATAACTGGCGCAGAGCAGACGCGCTCGTGGATTTTGCGGAAGCCAACAACATGCAGGTCCATGGTCATACGTTGCTGTGGCACAATGCCGTGCCTACCTGGATGGAAAACTTCTCGGGGGACGATGCGGCCTTTGAAGCAGCCATAAAGGAATACATCACAACAGTGGTGCAGCGGTATCGCGGGCGGGTCGTCAGTTGGGACGTAGTCAACGAAGGCATTGACGGCACTGGAAAGGTGCGCGACAACTTGTTCAGCCAGCGTATGGGGAATGACTACATCGCCCGCCTGTTTCAGTATGCCCGTGAAGCAGACCCCGATGTATTGCTATTTTACAACGATTACGGCACATCGCAGCCCTGGGCCCGCGCCAAACGCGCTGGCATGCTAAACATGCTGGACGATTTCCAGACACGCGGCATTCCCATAGACGGGGTCGGTTTGCAAATGCATATTTCCTACAAATCCCCAGACATCTCGGCAATACGAGAAACCATTGACGAAATCGTGCGACGGGGACTCAAACTACACATCTCCGAACTGGACATCCGCATCAATCCCGATGGCGACCTGTCCGAACCGACTCAAGAGCGGCTCGAATTGCAAAAAAAACGCGTCATAGAAATCGTGACAGCTTTCCACCAGGTACCGGAAGCACAGCGATTTGGCATCACGATATGGGGAATAGCGGACCCGGACACCTGGCTCATACAGGCTGGACGAAGTCAGGGCCGTCCCGAATGGCCGCTCTTATTCGATGACCACCTGCAGCCCAAACCGGCTTACGATGGATTTATCGAAGCACTTCAGAACAGGGGACATTAGCCATAAATATCAGATCACTTGCGCTCTCTATTTTATCATTTGTCCTGTGGTTCCTACTGGCCTCAATGAACTCGCGCACGTGTGCCGCGGGTATGTCGCCCAATGTGGTGGTTCTATTCGTCGATGATCTGGGATGGAAGGACATCGGCTGTTACGGCGGACCCGCCATGACGCCAACGCTGGACGAGATGGCGGCAAAAGGTGTGCGCTTCACGGACTTTCATGCCGGGTGTGCGATCTGCTCACCCTCGCGTGCCGTGGCACTGACCGGGCGGCATCACATACGCGCAGGTGTTTACAATGCAATTAGCGACATCCATCACAACATGCATTTGCTGGAGCGCGAGACAACTCTGGCCGAGGTTCTGAAGGAACACAACTATGCCACAGCGCACTTTGGCAAATGGCATCTGGGTCTGCCGTATAGGGGCAAGAACAAACCCACGCCGGACATGCACGGCTTCGACTACTGGTTTGCGACAGAAAACAATGCCAACCCAAGCCACAGAAATCCCGTGAACTTTATTCGCAACGGCGAGCGGGTCGGCAAAATTGAAGGGTATGCCTGCCAGATTGTCGTCGATGAAGCGATCTCGTGGTTGGACAATGAGCGCGATTCCAATGCGCCCTTTTTTCTCAATATATGGTTTCACGAACCGCATGCTCAGCTTGCCGCGCCAGACGAAATTGTCTCGCAATACGGCCGCTTGAATGATTCCGCGGCGATTTATACCGCCACAGTTGACAATACCGACCGGGCAATTGCCCGTTTGTTATCCAAACTGCGGCAGATCGAATCGCTGGAAAACACGATCATTGTTTACTCATCTGACAACGGCAGCTATCGCTCAGACCGCGTCGGCAATTTGCGCGGCCAGAAAGGCTCTAACTTTGAAGGCGGCCACCGCGTACCGGGTATTTTCTATGCCCCTGGTCGGATTACGCAAGGACGCGTTGCGCATGAACCTGCTGGCATGGTCGATCTACTACCGACGATTTGCGGATTGCTCGGTATCGACAAACCCGAGGGCGTTTATCTGGATGGTTCTGACCTTACGCCATTGCTAACTGGAAATGCGAATCAATTCCAACGCCATAAACCGCTGTTCTGGCTGAGGCCAGAAGGATGGCCCGCTATGTCGCTCAGAAAGGGCAATTATACGCTGATTGGATTTCGCAACTTTAGCTTGCCAAATAATCGGGATGCTATGAATGCCATACTGGAGCAGATCGGAGAAATAATGGGCGAGGAAAATATCGATCGGACTCAGATGATCAACAGAAGGTTTGACAACCCGGAGGCGGAGAAGCTGCGCATGCAATATATAAAACTGAACCAATTTCCGGAGGCTTCAATCCCTGCAATCAAAGCCGGAGGCATCGGTCGGGTGGAACTGTACGATTTATCTATTGATATCGGGCAGCAGACAAATATCGCAAGCCAACATCCAGACATCGTTGCCCAGCTTAAAAAGCAAATAGACGAAATCTATGCCAGCATTATGGTAGATGCCCCCGAGTGGGTATCTACCACTGTTCCAAATCCAGATTTAGACGGCAACGGCAAGGTAGATCTTGCGGACTTTCTGATTTTTGTTCAGAGTTTTGGAAAAAAAATAGGCGATCCTGCATTTAACGCGGCAGCAGACTTAGACAGTAGTGGTTCCATCGACCTTGAAGATTTTCTGATTTTTGTTCAGAGTTTTGGCAATTGACAATCCCTGAAATTCACACTTCCTACTTCATAGGAGCCTCCCATGGCAACCGCCGAAACACCCATCGCGATACACGACCCCTCCCTCTACGAAACGACCAGACGGGCCGACTATCTCGACACCCTCGCCGACATCGACGACCGTCAAATCGCCCGATTCCACGAACAGGGATACCTCGCCATTCAACGGGCATTCACGCCACAACAAATCGAATCCGCGGGCCAGGCCATGTGGGACCTCATCGACGGCAAGAGCCAGGACTTCAAAGGCATAATGGCCGAAGCCGCCAAACGCGGACAATTTTCCGAACTCACAGGCAAAGCGCGCCGCGACAGCGTGCGTAAAATCTGGAAATTCGTCGATCATGACACGCGGCTCAACGACCTCGCCCACGACCCCAACATCCTCTCCGTCCTCTCCCGCATGATGGACGACACACCCGTACTCTTCCAGGACATGGGACTGATCAAACCCCCGCACATAGGCCGCGAAAAACCCTGGCACCAGGACTGCGCGTACTTCAACTACCCCTTAGGCACCACCGTCGTCGGCGTATGGATCGCCATCGATGCCGCAACAGAAGCAAACGGATGCTTGCACATCATCCCCGGCTCCCATCGCGAAGGACCCATCCCGCATTTCAGGCGGCGCGACTGGCAAATATGCGACACAGACGTCGCCGTACCCAGAAACGTCACCGTCCCACTCGACCCCGGCGGATGCCTCTTCTGGCACGGCATGACCCATCACGGCAGCCCAACCAACCGATCCGCCCACCGCCGCAGGGCACTACAGTACCACTACCGCCCCGAAAGCACCGTGGAAATGACCTCAAAAGAACGCCTCGCCATCTTCGGCGGCGACGAACTCGGGGTGACGTGCTGAACCAACTTTAGATATTGTTAAGATCAGTATTTTGGGTATATTTGATTGTCCTCACCCTCCACCAACACCACATACGCCTGCTCAATCTCTCTGTGAAAGCTCTCTGGTAGCCTTGCCCAATCGTGTATCTGCACAAGAATAGGCACATTCGACTGCTCCAACGCCTCGGTCAGATCAGCCAGTTGACCGCTGGGTATCCGCTCCAAATCCGGGCCTCTGAGCACCAGGTCCAGATCGCTGGCATCGTGACTCTCGCCATTGACGCGGGAGCCATAAGCCCACACCTCCACACCGGGCACATGCTCGCGCAGCAATACCTCGATTTGGTCTCGATAGCGGCTGGGCAGATCCAGACGATCAGTCATCAGTGTCCTCCCCTATTACGATAGTCAATTCTTTGGCGTCGGCAATGAACTGAGGAAGCAACTCAAGCGTCGCCTCGGCGAAGCCCTCGCCGTATTGGTGCGCTGTTTCATTGCGGTTGTCCCTATACGCCAGCCAACGCTCGCAACTCTCAATCGAGATCAGCCCGTGCTTTGCGGCATGGCGGAACAAATTCTTGAAAGTGAGACGGTCCGCCTCCCGATTGCTCGCGAAGAAAGGGCGGAGGCGTTTCTTCAACAGGCTACCACTCTGCTCCAAAACCAACTCAAATTCCTTGACGCAAGCGGCACGGAAGATGTCGTAGGTAATATCGTCCTCTTGACACTTTTGCAACTGCTCGAAAGCTACCTCCAGGGTCTGGATGCAGCGCGTAAGATAATCGGTATTGATTCGCATGTATTATCAAACCCCTATTAATTTGACAAATGCGGGCGACCACGGGCGGTGTACAACTGGTCGCAGTCCAGACCAGTTCACGGATCGCCCCTACAATCCGTGAACTGCTGGAAAAGCATCGGAAATATATTTTAGAAAAATCAGACCAAGCACAACATGCTTGTACTCTGCTGCATCCATACTGCCACGCAGTGCATCGGCCATCTGCCATAATTCCGCTTCATAATTGGTTGCGCTATCTGTTTTAGTCGTTGCCATCTTCACCCCTCTTCACCTGCGGCTCTCGCGGGAGCGGCACTTGCGGTTGCACAATACGGCGGCGTTGAGGCGTGAGGCGTTCCAGCAACTCTGGCGAAGGCTGGTACCCGTGCCGGAAATTCCCCCACGAAGGCCCGTATCGATACACCACAATGCGCCGCGTCCCCGCATTCATCCGCTTTGCCGACCCGTGTGAAATCCCATCCACAAAAACGAGCGCATCGCCCGCCTTCATAAACACCTCAACCGCGCCCACCGTCCCATCCACAGACCTGTCCTCTCCCATCCTCTGCTCATCGTAGTACGGATGCCTGAAATTCGCCTTGTGGCTCCCCGGAATCAACATCGTCCCGCCATCGCCCGGACCGATATCCGTCAGCGCCATCAGCACATTCACCTGCCCGCACATAAACCGCCCCCCGTGATACCGGAACTGATTCCTCGCAATCGGCGGAAACCCACCCGAATGCAAGCCAATCGCCTCGCCCGGCTCGCGAAAATTTGCCAAACACTCATCGATAAACATCGGACCGTGATGGTGATCAAACGTCCCCTCCGCACCGATAAAAAGCTTCACATGCTCGAACCACGACGGATGATCAATCAGATCTTCAAACGGCTCGCCCGCCTCGTAAATCTGCTGATAATTGATCCCCGACGTCACATCGCCATACGAATGGCCTTGAACATACCCGTACCACTCTCCCGGCTTCAACGCGGGAATCTCATCCAAACAATCGTTCAACACCTGAACCTCATCATCCGTCAGCGCCCCCTCCAAATGCAAGTACCCGCGCAAATCAAACAAATAAACATCGAGATCTGGAACCATTGTCGTACTCCTTGTCAATAGTAGCTATGTCACATCGCAAGTTATGATAATTCCTTACACCCTGAAAAGCCATATCATTTTTGGCGGGCGACCACAGGGGGTCGCCCCTACATTCTGGATCGCGGCTTTAGCCATGCCGCGATGACGGACGAGGCATCCCTCGCCCCTACCAACGTAATATTCTTTCTTGCTTCATTCTCATTCAAACCATATAATTTGGAAACACAGTGAAATGGACATACAAACATGGAACGACAAAACCCAAAAAACATGCGTGAACGCACACCTGAGACCACACGCGGTGAAGAAACCGAAGAAGAGCAGATCATCGAGGAAGAAATCCTTGAAGAACCACAACCCCTGCTCGAAGAACGGCTCACCTTGCGGAAACCGCTCGGCATCTTATTTGATCTGGGCGACACCCTCTTGACATACCTCAAATTCGACCCAGAAGCCGGGCATGCGGCCACACTTAACATCGCCAACAACCCATTGGGTTACACAGTCGCAGACATTGACAACCAAATAAAAAGACTCAACCGCGACCTCATACCCCGCAGGGAAAAAGCACAAGTAGAATTTCATCCCCACATCATCCAGCGCCACGTCTATGAAGCCCTGCACATCACCTTTGACCGCACACCTGAAGAAGTCGAACGCGTATTCTGGCGTGCGGCAACATCGTGGCAGCCCGAACCGGGCGTAGAATACGTCCTCGAAATATTGCGAAACAAAAACATACCAATGGGCATCGTCAGCAACGCCGCATTTTGCGGCAACACATTGATATGGGAAATCGAACAACAGGGAATCGCGGACTACTTCCGCTTTCTCATGTCCAGCGCCGACTACTGGGTACGCAAACCCCATCCCCTCTTGTTGGAAACCGCCGCCGCCAAACTCGGATTCAAACCCGCAGACGTATGGTATGTGGGCAACTCACCACAATACGATATCGCAGCCGCGCACAACGCCGGCATGGGCGCCGTATGGTACAACCGTTTGGACGCCCCACTCGATGGACCCGACCCCCATGTCGAAATCAAAAGCTGGCGCGAATTTTTAGAATTAGTTGAAGGCTTTTATCTGAAACTATAAATGCGAATAAAAAGCAACCACCGATGAACACGGATGAACACCGATGAAAGCCTGCCCCTGCAGGGTTTTGAGCAGGGGGCAAAACCTTCTGGATTGCGGCTTTAAGCATGCCGCAATGACGGCTCTAAAACCCATGACTGCTGATAGCTGACCGCTTATAAAGGGAGAACTATGATGTCCGATTTTTCAATCGCAGAAGCCGTACACAACGCATTTCAAAACCACGCCATCGTCGATATACACACCCACCTCTACCCCGCCTCCATGGGCGAACTCTACCTGGCGGGACCCGACGAACTATTGACCTATCACTATCTCAAAGCCGAATGCTCGCGCATGTTGCCCGAAGGCATCGCAGTTGACACATTCAACAACATGCCCACCACAGAACAGGCCGACATCATCTGGCAACAACTCTTCGTCGGCAACAGCTCCCCAATATCCGAAGCCCAACTCGGCATCGTCACCGTCATGAACCGCCTGGGACTGAACCCCCGCGCAAAAGACCTGTCCGAATTTCGCGCATTCCACAACTCAAAAACACCTGAAGAATACACCGACATGGTCTTTGAAAGCGCCGGCGTCGCCTGCGTCTATATGACCAACGACCCCCTCGACGACACCGAAGGACCCATGTGGCAACAGGGCATAGACATCGACTCGCGCTTCAGGGCTGTCCTGCGCCTGGACAGCGCGCTCATGAACTGGCCCGCCCCCGCCGGCAAACTCCGCGCCCTGGGATACGACGTCGAAGACCACCTAACCGACAAAACCTTCTCGGAACTGCGTCGCTACCTCACCGACTGGGCACAAAAAATGAACGCCCGATACATGGCCATATCGCTCCCCCCGGACTTTGCCTACCCCTCTGAAGACAGCATCTCCCAAATGATGGGCAACGTCGTATATCCCACAGCCCGGGAACTGCAAATCCCCTCGGCAATGATGATCGGCGTCACCCGACAGGTCAACCCAACCCTCAAAGACGGCGGCGACAGCCTGGGCAAATGGGACATCGCCAACCTCGAACGCATCGCACGCGACTGGCCCGACGTCAACTTCCTCATCACACTCCTCTCGCGCGAAAACCAGCACGAACTCTGCGTCACGGGCCGCAAATTCCCCAACGTACACCCCTTTGGCTGCTGGTGGTTCTTGAACAACCCCAGCATCATCCGGGAAATCACAGCCGAACGCCTCGAACTCCTCGGCACCAGCTTTGTACCCCAGCACTCCGACGCCCGCATCCTGGACCAACTCCTCTACAAATGGACCCACTCCATCGGCGTCATCGCTCCCGTCTTCATCGACAAATACGAATCGCTTCGCGCTGCGGGCTGGCCCCTCACCCCGGCGGACATCCAGCGCGACATCGCCACCATGTTTGGCGGAGGGAAATTACTGGACTAATAACAACCAAAATCACTGGATCGCGGCTTTAATCCTGCCGCGATGACAGCACTATTCATAGGATTATTGATGCATAAGATAACAACTAAAATCTTCTGTATTGCGGTCGCCCTCCTCCTCTCATCCGGATCGGGGTTGTGTGCGCCGTATAAAATTTATATCTTTATGGGAGAAACCTGTCCGGTCTCGCGGCATTACACCTTAACACTCAAAAAATTGCACGCAGAATACGCCTCTGAAAAACTCGAATTCATCGGCGTATTCCCCAATCGACTCTCCACGCCAGCCACAATTGCCGCGTTCAAAGAAAAATACGCCTTGCCATTCACCTGCATCGGGGACACCACCCACACATGGGTGAACCGACTCGGGGCAACCATCACGCCAGAAGTCGTCGTTGCCGACACATCGCACACCGCCATCTATCGAGGGCGCATTGACAACACCTTTGCGAGCCTGGGCAAAAGACGCCGCATCGTCACCGAACACGACCTCACAGATGTACTGAATTCTCTAAAGGACGAAAAACCCCCGGCATTTCGCCAGACCCGGGCCATTGGCTGCATCATAACCTCATGGCAAAATACAAAGGAATAAAGCCATGCGACCACTTACCCTCTCCATACTCGCGATCCTCCTCGCCGTTGCCTCGCCGCGCGCGAAAACCCCCACCTTTAGCGAACACGTCTCGTCCATCATATACAACAACTGCACATCGTGTCATCGAAACGGTGAAATAGGGCCTATGCCCCTCACAAATTACAGCGAAATCGCTGCTTATGCAGACATGATCAAATACGTCACAGAAACCCAGTACATGCCCCCGTGGAAACCCGATTACAACTACAGCCAGCACATCGGCGCGAGAACACTCACCAAAACAGAAATCAACACCATCTCAAATTGGGTCAACGCCGGCTTTCCCCAGGGCGATATCGCCCTTGAAGCACCCATGCCGGAATTTCCAACAGGCTCTGTACTCGGCACCCCCGACCTCGTACTCACCATGGCAGAACCCTTTACAATCCGCGGCGACAACGAGGACCAGTACCAGGTCTTTGTCATCCCAACCCACCTCACAGAAGACCGGGAAGTCGAAGCCGTTGAATTTCGACCCGGCAACAGCAGAATCGTTCACCACGCCCTCATCGGCGCAGACATCACGGGCACTGCCCGCCAAAGAGACCTCGAAACCCCGGAAGAATACGGTTACGAATCCTTTGGTGCATTCGGCGCGCCAACCGCTGTTGTCCTCCCCGGATATACACCCGGCGCAAAACCCCCGATATATCCCAAAGGCGTTGGACACATACTGCCCAAAAACTCCGACTTACTGATCCAGGTACACTACGCACCCTGGCCCCTTGCAGAATCCGATCAATCCAGCATTAACATATTCTTCAAAAAAGAACCCATCGAAAGAGAAGTGGGCTTTATCAGCTTTGCACCGCTCACCACCGACGGTAAAACACTGAGCAGAATATTCAGAGTCCTGCTCGGGGAGGAGCGACACGGCGGCACCCCCGTAGAAAAAATCAAAATCGACGACCTCTTTGTCATCCCGAAAGATCAAATCAAAACATTTCGCACAACACTCTTCATCAATCGGGACATCAGCCTCCTGTCCATCTATCCCCACATGCACTTATTGGGCAAATCCTGGGAAATCTATGCCACGGACCCACAGGGCAACCGCACCAACCTCATCCGTATCCAGGACTGGGATTTTAACTGGCAGGGCAATTACACCTTCACCCAATATCAAAAAATAGCTGCGGGATCCCAAATCCACGCCATCACCACCTACGACAACACCACAAACAACCCACTCAACCCCAATTATCCCCCCCGCAACTTGACATGGGGCGACAAAACCACCGATGAAATGCTCCTGGCGGTCATGGAATACATACCCTACCAATTAGGCGACGAAAACATCGCCCTCACCGTTGGTAGGGGCGGCGAAATAAGCATAGACTTCAATGGCAATGGACAACGGGACTTTGCCGACTTCCTCTTATTCGTCCAGAACTTTGGCCTGAACCGGGGCGACACCAGCTATCAGCGACACTTTGACCTCAACGGAGATGGACACATCAACTTTACCGACTTTATCATCTTCGCCAATCAATATGCGGAGTAAAAATAAAAGGCTCCTGAAGATCGCATCTCCAGGAGCCTCTGCTTTAATCATGCCGCGATGACAAACGGGAGCCTGCCCCGTAGTGACTTTATACGGGGGCACCGCCCCTACTCAATCCGCAGCCTGTTGCGCCCGCGTATTCTCCAGCCGAACCGCACCATCATCTTCAACCACCAGAAACATCTCATCGCTCGGCGGTGCAGAACACGGCCCGTACATCACCGCGCGTTCCTCCATCGACATCCCATCTACAATATCCCGATCCCAAAATATCTCGGGATGACAAACCGCATTCGACGGACCCTGTCGCGTCGCTGTGCGGGAAGCGTACTTAAAAAGAATAGACCGGCGGTCGTGATCATTTTGCCACGGATGCGTACCGTGGGATTGCGCCCCATCCATAAAAAACAGCACATCGCCGGCTCGAATCCCCGGATTGGCAACCGCACCCATATCCTCATCGCAATTGCGAACCCCAATCGGCATCCGAAACTTCGACTTATGTGACCCGGGCACCGAAGCAAATCCCCCCTTACCCGCTGGACAATCCGTCAAATTCCACGTCACAGTCACCCCGCCGCAATACATCTCGCCATTCTGGTGGTGATAAGCCACGTACTCCCGATGCGGCTCCCCCGCGCCGTGCATGACCAGACCCGCCGTACCCTTCACCGCATTGTTAAACTGGGGACCGTGATCCAGCCTGAAACCCTTCCCACACATCACATTCAAATACTTCACAACAACCGGATGAGCCAGCAAATTGCGAACAGAATCGCAATACGGCCGGGGCAACTCCAGCAAACTGGTACCGTGTGCCCAGCGCGAACCCGTCCCCCGCAAAAACGTAGAATCTGCTGCCCCGTGATTATCCTCACTCTGGTGAACAATACCAGTGCCAATGACATAATCCAACACATTGTTCACCGCATCCAATTCTTCCTGCGACAGAACATCGCGCACCACCAGATGTCCCGTCACATCCCAGTAGTATCGCTCTCTGGCATCCATCGTTTGCTCCTTGTGAGCGATCAGCTTTCAGCCATCAGCTTTCAGCACCCCACCCATCCACACCCTCTGGATTGCGGCTTGAACCCTGCCGCAATGACGGCTCTAAAACCTCTGATTTCCTGACTGCTGACCGCTGACTGCTGATAACTTCTACACAACCCGCGTTGTTTCGCCATCGGACTCCAGCAGAGGCAGCTGGCCGTGAACCCCCGGACCGTACAAAACCGCCTGTTGTTCTGGTGTCAACTCACTGACCCAATCCCCATAGCGATCCTCGGGCGTAAAATACTTACCCACAGCGCGAGCCGCTGCGCGAGAAGCGTACTTATAAAGCACGGAACGCCGCTCCCCATCGCTGCACCACGGCAGCGTACCATGCGTCATCGTCTCCGCAAAAAAGAGCACATCGCCCGCCTTCATCACCGGTTGATAAACCAGCCCCATATCGTCCTCTACAGAACGCACCTCAGCAGGTGTCGGCTCCGCAGTCTTATGGCTCCCTGGCACACAGGCAAAACCACCATCGCCCTCATTCACATCCGTCAATTGCCACGCCACAGTAATACCCCGACAGAAAATCTTTCCATTCTGCTGGTGATACCACACCGACTGGCTAAACGGCTCGCCACCACCGTGCAGTGTATGACCCTCTGCGCCCTTGTGCGCGCTAATCAACAGCGGACCGTGATCCAGCCGAAAACCCTTACCGCTAAACTCATTCAAACGACTCACCACAACCGGATGAACCAGCAACTTCCGAAACGGCTCGCGATAGGGTTCGGGCCAGCCCAACATACCCGTAAGCTCGCGTCGTCCCTCTTTCCCCGTAAGCACGGACGAACCCCGCGCCAGGCCGCCATCTTCAATAGACCGCGTCCTGATCTCATCCCCGTAGTGATCAATCGCATCATTACACACCTTGACCTCATCCGCAGACAGAGCACCCCGCACGACCAGATAACCGCGCAGGTCAAAAAAGTACTTCTCCTCTTCACTCACTGTATAAAGATTGTTACCCATGGTAAAACTCTCCTATTAATTATGAACAGATGTCACGCAACTGCACAATATAATGAACCTGTCATTTTGAGCGGAGCGTAGCGGAGTCGAAAAATCTATTACTGACGCAGGTGGAACAGATGCTTCGGCTCCGTTTCACTCCGCTCAGCATGACAAACACCCAAACCTGCGTAACATCAGTTCCTAATTCTCACGCCTCTACCCGCACGACCCCATCATCACCGACCTCCAGAAATGGCACGCGGCCCTGGTGATTGGAATAAGGACCATACATAACCGACAACTGCTCGGGCGTCATATCCTCGACAATTTCTCGATCCCAATAAATCTCTGGCGGCGACACCTCCCGTGCAAGACCGCTGCGGACACAGGTGCGCGCTGTGTATTTGAACAAAATGGACCGCCGCGTCGTATCCAGCTTCCACGGTGTTGCACCGTGTGCCTGCGCGCTATCCATAAAAAAGATGACATCGCCGGCTTCCACCACGGGCTGCTTGATCAAACCCATATCGTCATCTCCCGTATGCACGCCTTTTGGCGTGGGAAACATCGCCTTATGACTGGAAGGCACACAGGCAAATCCCCCCATCCCCTCTTTGCAATCGTGCAACTGCCACGCCACAGTCACACCGCCAACCCACGGCTTGCCATTCTGATGGTGATACGCGACATGTGGCCGATGAGGCTCGCCATTCCCGTGCATCGTATGACCCGACGTACCCTTGTTACTCACAATAAACATCGGACCGTGATCCAGCCGAAAACCCGTGCCACACATCACATTGAGATACTTCACCAGCACCGGATGTGCCAGCATCTCCCGAAAAGGATCGCAATCTGGCTTTGGAAATTCCAGAATACCGGGCAACATAGGACGCCCCGTACCGGCAAAAGCAACTGACTTCCTCGCCTTTGAATCCCCAACCTCAACCCGGTCCCAATAGCGATCCACAATATCATTCGCCCGCGCAACCTCCTCCTTTGACAACACGCCTTTCACGACAAGGTATCCCGTCAAATCCCAGAAATACCGCTCGCGCGCATTCATAAAGCCTCTCCTTTTCTTACGCCTCTATTTTCACACGCCCATCTTCCCCGACCTCCAGAGATGGCACGCGGCCCCTGTGATTGGAATAAGGACCATACATAACCGACAACTGCTCGGGCGTCATATCCTCGACTATCTCTCGATCCCAATAAATCTCCGGCGGAGACACCGCTTGCGAAGGACCGCCCCGCGCACAGGTGCGCGCTGTGTATTTGAACAAAATGGACCGCCGCGTCGAATCCAACTTCCACGGCGTTGCACCGTGTGATTGTGCACTATCCATAAAAAAGACAACATCGCCAGCCTCCACCACCGGCTGCTTGATCAAGCCCATATCGTCATCTCCTGTACTCACACCTTTGGGCATCGGAAACATCGACTTATGGCTCGACGGCACACAGGCAAATCCCCCCATACCCTCCTCGCAATCGTGCAACTGCCACGCCACAGTCACACCACCAACCCACGGCTTGCCATTCTGATGGTGATACGCAACATACGGCCGATGCGGCTCGCCATTTCCATGCATCGTATGGCCTGCCGTACCCTTATTACTCACAATAAACATCGGACCGTGATCCAGCCGAAATCCTTTATCGCACATCACATTGAGATACTTCACCAGCACCGGATGTGCCAGCATCTCCCGAAAAGGGTCGCAATCGGGCTTTGGAAATTCCAGAATACCGGGCAACATAGGACGCCCTGTACCTGCAAAAGCAACCGACTCCCTCGCCGTTGAAGCGCCGACCTCAACCCGGTCCCAATAGCGATCCACAATATCATTCGCCCGTGCAACCTCATCCTTTGACAACACGCCTTTCACGACGAGGTATCCCGTCAAATCCCAGAAATACCGCTCGCGCGCATCCATAAGGCTTCTCCTTTTGAAACAGATGAATATTTTTTAACACAAACATAAATGAACCTGAAATTTCCAAAAGTCAATTTTTTTCGACAGGGCAGGGGAAGAAAAGCGCGAATCAACGAATCAACGAATCAACGAATCAACGAATCAACGAATCAA
>VXRD01000108.1 GCA_009838845.1 Gemmatimonadota bacterium
GCTTGGTACATATCTAATAAATCTCCTTTCTAATTCAAATTCTTCATAAGGGATTACTTCTTTGAGTTGTACCCAAATATCATGTGGTTCTATATTATAGCTCCATTTCTCAAAATAGACTTTTTGGGGCTTTCTATTCAGGGTACAGAGCCACTCAAGGAGAAAATATATATCTTGCCTGAGAAGCTCTATCGCCTGTGGATAATACCGTCTTCCCTCTTTCTGTCGTTTTTCCCAGTGTCCAAACAGAATCAAGAGCTTTTCCATATCCTGTTCTAGCAATTCAGAATTACAATCCGTTACCTTTTGGATAAACTCTGAAAGTTCCTTATAGGTCGTTGAAGGGCGAGGGTCCTTCCATAGGGTCAAAATTGTTTTTGCCGTTCTATAAAAGGAGAGTCGTGTGAAAACATCCTTATACTCCTCTTCCCATTGCTGGCTCACGACGGCAAATCTCGATATCAAAATTTCTCGACCTGTCTCCCACGATAGGAATTTATCAATATGTTCATAGCCATCGAGAGCTTCTGCAAAAATATAGCTTTTCCAATAAGAAAAGTATGCTTCATATGGTCGGAAATAATCCCCATTAGGGTGCTCCTGTATCTTCAGAGTTCGAGGGACTTCTCCTGAAAATCGATCGACAAAATCGCTCTTCAGTTCTTCATCATAAGGATGCAAGAGAGATTCAAGCGACCAGTCACCCCGGGTAAGAATAGAAATACTATTGTAATCAGCAGGTATCAAGTTTTCTGGCGTTTCGGAGCCTCCTGTAAGCGGATAGTTCTCCCAACTTACAAAATATTCGGAAGGCAACTCTACAAATAGATCAGGAATTAGCGCACGCTTGACAATCATATCTGTGATTGAAAGGTCATAGGGTATCCGCTGGATTTCCAATCTGTCTTTAAGATAGCGACCAAAAAGCCCATTGCAGACCTTTGCAAAACTCCCGGTGGAGTGAGGCTTATCCCTGTAGAGACTCACGTTTAAGTAGCGGCTATATATGTCTATTCCATTACAATGGGAGTACATCCACATTGATTAATCTCCTGAATTTTTGGAGTGATGGACCTCAGAGAAAGCACTTGTCGTTGTAGAAATCTGGACGCGCGCTTAAGTAACTTGCTTGCAGGGGCATTTAGTCATCAGCGGTTTCGACCACAGCGACACCTTTGGGTTTGCCGCGCATCCGTGCGTAGGTTTCCGCCAGCAGATCGCGCAGTTCCTCGGCAATTTTTGGATGAGGATCGCCAGCGAGAGCTTTGCAAGCCAATTGCTCTGCTAAGCGTGGTTTATTGCAGTCCAAAGCCAGCCAACCAGCACTGCGGTGCAGTATCGAGTACGTCGGTTCCACAGGCTCGGTTATCTCATCAAGGGCCTTAAGCTCCAACTCCAGTGCCTGCTCAAACAACTCTGTCGCCCGTTTCTCATTACCCCGCCGTCGTTCTTGATCAGCGAAAAACGCTACTTCCATAGCTTTATTGTGGAATTTATCAAGAGCACCCATTTTGTCCTCAGAAAGCGGTCTCCCAAACTCTACAACGACCACGTAAATTTTCAATCTCTTCCAAAATAAAAATACTCCATACTTGCTCTTTCGGCAAGAACAAACTATACTTATGTGCAGTAATCTTTAGACGCTTCAAGTAACACACAGGAGAATTGCATGTCGCGCAGAAGTACTATCGAGTGGACCAACAGCACCTGGAACCCGGTCACCGGATGCACAAAAGTAAGTGCGGGTTGCGACCATTGCTATGCCGAACGGTTATCGGAGCGTTTCCGCGGCGTCAAGGGCAACCCTTTCGAAACGGGTTTTGATCTCACGCTTCGTCCCGAACGCCTTGAGGAACCCAAGCACTGGCGGCGTCCGCAACTCATTTTTGTCAATTCGATGAGCGATCTGTTTCATAAGGACATACCAACTCAGTACATCCATCGTGTATTTGATACAATGGAGCATGCGGATTGGCACATCTATCAAGTACTGACCAAGCGTAGTTCGCTGATGCGCGATTTTGTCCATCAACGCTATGGGAGCCTGTCCGCTCCGCCACATATCTGGCTCGGTGTCTCTATCGAAAATGCTGCTGCCATGACACGCCTGCGGCACTTAAAACAGACCAACGCCTCAACGCGCTTTGTTTCATTCGAACCGTTACTCGGCGCGCTTGGTTCGGTGGATCTTACAAATATTCATTGGGTAATCGCTGGGGGCGAGAGCGGACCGGGAGCGCGTCCGGTCAAGATAGAGTGGCTGCGTGAATTACGCGATCAATGTCAGGTGCAAAATGTCGCTTTCTTCTTTAAGCAGTGGGGAGGGCGCACACCCAAAGCCGGTGGCAACACGCTGGACGGGCGACAATGGCAGGAATATCCCGATATAAAACACAATCAAATGCTCGGCACTTCGTTACAAGTGGCTGGCACGCCACGCGAGGAGTGAAAGCGATATTGAAAGGCTTTCACATACAAAATTTTCGCTACTTAACCTGAAAAAACCGTGAATGGCACCCTTTTTTGTCCATCTATTCACTAAAATTTGGCAATATACCATGAATGATACCCATTTTAACCTGTCTATTCACTAAAATTTGACAATATACCGTGAATAGGGTATTCTAATGATATGGCAAGCAGACAACCGATAAAAAACCGCATTCAAGATCTGAAACGAGAGTACGATATCTTGCGTCAGGGTAAAGAATCGCTATTGTCGATGATTGACGAAGTAGAGATACCCGAGAGCGTGTACAACTCGAATGCGATTGAAAATTCCACCCTCACCCTCAATGAGACAGAGAAAATTCTGTTGGAGCAGATGCTATCTCGGAATGTATCTGTGCGGGAAGTCTTTGAAGCGAAAAACCTGGCTCGTGTCACAGAATATAAGCGCAACAGAGCCAAAGATAGCGAGCTGAACAAAGATCTGATCCTACTCTTGCATCAGATGCTTATTGGCGGCATTAACGATGACATTGCAGGGCGCTTTCGCCAGCACGGAGAATACGTGAGGGTGGGCACTCATATTGCGCCAGCACCCGAACATGTGGAACGAATGATGGATAATATCCTCGTCGAGTATTCCAGCGACCTCGACACCTACTTCCTGGATAAAATTGCCCGATTTCATCTGGATTTCGAGACCATCCATCCCTTTTGCGACGGCAATGGCCGCATGGGACGGGTCATTATAAATTTCCAACTCCTGCAACTCGGTCTGCCGCGTCTCATCATCCGCAACTCTGAGAAAGAAACGTACTATCGGGCATTCAGAGACTACGGAGATAACAGAACGACCAGGACGATGGAGGGAATTCTATCACTGGCTCTCACAGAGTCGCTGCACAAGCGACTGAGCTATTTGAAGGGAGAAGCAATCATCAAGCTATCGGATTATATCAGACAGAATGGGCTTTCGGCACCCGCTGTCACCAACGCCGCCCGCCGCCAGACCATTCCCGCTTTTCGCGAGAAGGGGGTGTGGAAGATCGGCCAGAAATTCATCTACTGATTCCACAATTGGCGCATCTCCGGCGGCAAAGAACCAGCGGCAAGTGCCTTCTTTAAAGGGCGGTGTTTTCTTCTCAGCGGTTTCCCATGAATATATTTTCACGGTGATATGCAAGAAAGTCCTCCCGTGGCTGAAACTTATCTGGCAACGCTATCGTTTTTCCATCATAACTTCTCAGAGCAGTCACAAAAAATTTATTTCTCACATTAAATACCTGTGGTGATACTCGAACAGTCATATTATGATTTATCGTGATCATTCCGCGATCAAACGCCTTGTCGTGAAGTATTGATAAGGCTAAGCCATTCCTTGGGTTGAGTCTATTCGTCCGATCATCACGCCACGGCACGATATGACTGGCTACCAAGAGTTCCGGAATGGCAAGTTCAGTGATACAGCATCTATACATATAAGCACTCAGCACCGATTTTCTAAAAAATTTCTGACCAATCCGTGTTTTGGTTGGCACAATCCTATCCTGACCAGTGTAATCCTGGTATTCAGATGCACTTTCATTTTCCGCAATGTACGACTCGCTACCTTGCAGAATAGAATTGATAGCTCCTTCTACCTCTGTTGCAAAATTATTGCAATCATTTTGCATTTCTTGCCACATTTCTCTATCCGCCTTAGATACACTCGATAACCCTATGCGACCAGTCGAAGTTATCTCTGGATCAAGGCTCGCTATATTCGATAATTTCATAGCCAGTGCAGACGGCGTTCTGCCAATAAGTTTAGAGAATTTAATGATTTCTGGATTTCCTGCATGGAACTGGCCAAATGGTATTTGATCGTACAGCCCAAATGCTACAAGCAACTCTTGTCGCGTCCATCTTCTATTTGACATAGCTATCTCTGTGACTTGCTTAATTCTACTTGAACAGTTTTATAAGCCAATCAACAAAGTCCTGGCAGAGAGGACCATCAACTTTCAAATCATGCGAGAGAATGGCTGAACCCATCTGCTTGGGATCTCTTCTGGCCGCCAGCCAGGCATAGAGCTTGGCTCTCAGCATCTTCTTCTCAGTAAATTTTCTATTATCTGTCGGAATCCCGTCAATGTATTGCTGAGACAAAGGCCATACAGGATCGCCGTCGGGAATCATTTTCACAACGAAATCCTCAAGTTCGCCACTTGACTCATTATCGGGCATCAGCCAGATACCGACGCGGGGCTTACCTTCAATAATTGTCCCGGCTGATTCAGGAAACTGTGGAAATTGAATTTTCGCCATTCGAAGTCTATATCCTACAGCGTCCCAACGTGACCTCAGATTATCATTTGCATCTACGAGAATACCAACGGCTTGCCGTCCCGAAACCTTGATTTCGACGTTAATGGACTCAAGCAGTTGCTCAACATTAACCCTATTTAGAATATCAATGGTCTGCCATTCAGAAGATTCGCTTTCTGGACTACGGAATTCAAGCCGGTCATCATCATCGTCCACAATTTGAAAATCTGGGTAACGATTGCAAAGGCGACGAACAACATGCTTATCGCTCTCCCCTTCGACTAAAAGGACGCGATTCGATGTATTTTGATTAGCCATAACCTATCTCACCTCAATGCTTTGTTCGCCCGCGATTCGGAGCTCTTCCTCGGAATATTCTACAACACGCATTTGTTCACCATCTCGCTCAAGGCGAACAAGAATTCCGTCCACTTCCTCTAAGCCCACTGCCGCTTGTGCAAAACCGACCACGCAATCCCAACTATGGGTTGTAGCGAAAACCTGCACATTGTTCTCGACGGCTGTCGTCATCACCATCTTCCAGAAATCGCGCTGTACGGAATGATGAATACCGTTTTCTGCTTCGTCGATAACCAGAAAACCATCCTGGCTATTGGCAAGTGCCAAAGCAACGCCGAACAAGCGCACCGCACCGTCACCAAGGCTTTTCAAAGAAACTGGACTTTCTTGCCCTTTAAACCCCACAATTGCTCGCCGACCAGAACGGCCAGAAGATCTTTCATCACCAATTACAACAACACGCTCTACTTCATTGCCATAAATCAGCCGCAGCGCGTGTATTGCCCGTGCTTCACCGTCTCTAAGGGCTACGCTATACCAGAATCGAGCTATATCATCATCGCTCAGCAAACTCGGCCCCACAGACACACATCTAATTTCAGATGGTCGTTCGGATTCGTCAGCCTGCGGTCTGCGATAGAGGGGGTGACGACGCATACTCGAGAAGAAAGGCATAGAAATCTCTGGCTTCGTACCCTGGAATCCAATTTTGATTAGGGGTACACCATTTTTCAAGCCCGGCTCAAACTCAATGCTAAGTTGCTGCGCCTCGCTATTCGGGCCTATGGATATGCGAGAATCTAATTTGGGATGCCGACCATTGAAGAGAGCCTCAAAATCGGGTATAGTCCTCTCATCGCCATCTTCATCAACAATAACAGTAAGCTCTTCCCTATTTCGCAATATGCTCCAGAGCACGGGGAGGTTACCTCGTGCAGCATAGATGCGAACAGCATCAAGCAAAGTGGTCTTGCCAACCCCGTTCTTTCCAGCAATCAGCGTCACACGCCCCAGCCGCGAGATCGAAAGGTCTTCAATTCCCTGAAAGCCTTTAATCGATAGGTTGGGAAGATGGAGTCCCTCGTTGGATAATTTTGCACACATGAGCTACTCTCCTCCGTTTGGTCACTGATTTTACTCAGGATGTTTAAAATATGTTAAACAAAAAAGGTCTTGTATTGATTAGATGACTACACACTCACGTCGGGACATTTGGCTCTGCCTTGGTCATAACCTCCAGCACAGCGGTTTTGCCCTCTCTATTCGCGGCGAGTGCGCGATGGATCGCGGGTGCGAGTTCGTCGGGCGTATCCACGCGCTCTGCTTGTGCGCCCAACCCCGCGCTCACCTGCGTGTAATTCCCGCTCAACTCATTGCTCCCAAAGCGATCTGAAGCATACGGCATATGCGAATCGTACTTCGTCATCACCCCATTATTGAGCACAACCGTAAAAATCGGAATATCTGCCCGAACAGCCGTCTCCAGATCCAGCCCCGCCATCCCAAACGCAGCATCGCCCATCAAATTGATCACCTGTTTTTCCGGCGCAGCCAACTTTGCGCCCACTGCCAACCCCAGACCATATCCGAGCTGCGTTGACTTGCCCCATCCCAGGTACCCGCGCGGCGTCACGGGCTTCCACGTCGGAACGAGTTGATCCCGCGGATAACCCGAATCGTGGGTAATAATCGTATTGCCCACATCGACCGCATTCTCCAACTCTCGAATCACGCGATACGGACTAATCGGAATCTCATCCGACGTAAAATGCGGCTCCCATAAATCGGCAAACTCCCGGGTCACAGCGGCGACCCGATCCTCGGCATCGTTCTCGCGCCCACCCTCGCCAACCTGTCGCTTGACCTCCTCAATCATCTGCCGCAACACCAGCTTCGCATCCCCCAGCGCGCCCACTGCAACCTCGAAGTCCTTACCCAGATCCTCGGCACAATTCGTCACCTGAGCCAGGGGAACCCCCTCTGGCATCGGCGTGGTAAATGTATTGCGCGTAAAACTCGTACCAATACCCAATCCAAAATCCATCGACGCCAAAAACCGCTTGACCATCAACGTATATGTGTGTCCGCCAGTACCCAGTGATAGCGGATGCGTCTCTGGAAAAGCACTCTTACCCGCAAGCGTCGTCATCACGGGAACACTGGCCAACTCGGCAAACTCGATCAGTTCCTCCGTCGCCTCGGCATACAACACTCCCTGCCCCGCAATAATAACCGGACGGTGAGCACTGAGAAGATCTGTAATCATATCGCGCACATCTTCAGACGCAGCGGCAGAGCGCCGGGCCTGAACCGGCGTATAAGCGACCTCCTCACCGGGATATTCGGCAGCCATCGCCTCCCTGTGCATCTCCAACAACACGGGACCCAAACGCCCGCTCTTCATCTGTACAACCGCGCGACGCATCATAACCGGAATATCCTCTACCGCGTATATTTGAGCCGCCCACTTCGTAATATGACGGTAATTCCGCACCGCTTCAAACGTGGGATGAATACCCTGACGCGACAGCGCTTCCCCACCGGGCAAATGCAACACGGGCACCGAATCCGCATAGGCCTGTGCCACGCCCCCAAACGCATTTTCCGCGCCGGGACCTTGCTGCATCGTAAAAACGCCAAACCTTTTTCCATTGGACACGCGACTAAAACCATCGGCCATATTGACACCCGCGCGCTCCTGACGACAAATAATAGGGGTAATCCCCACCTTCGCCGAGGCTTCGATCAGTGTCTGATGGGGAAATGCCACCAGAAATTCAACGCCTTCTGCCTTCAGCACACGCGCCATAACATCGTAACCAGTCATGAAATTCTCCGTTTTGTGTATTGTGAAAAATGGATAAATTGTTACCTTATGCAGGGTCGGAGCCAAAGATATTCTGATTGCACGAATAATACAATGGGATTTTGAGACGCCACATCATTTAATCTATCACTATGCACAACTTGCCAGCGGATACCTGTCCGCTTTGCAAAAGCCAGAACACAGCCCACTATCTCCGCGACACATTCAGAGAATATCTGATTTGTATGGATTGTTCTCTCGTCTTTGTGCCCGAAACTTTTCACCTATCAGAACAAGAGGAAAAACAGCGGTACGACCAGCACAGAAATAATCCAGAAGACCCAAAATACAGGGCATTTTTATCGCGAATTTGCAACCCCCTGAAAGCTCGCCTACCCAAACGCGCCCACGGCCTGGATTTCGGATGCGGTCCCGGACCGACATTATCCCTTATGTTTCAAGAATCCGGACATACCGTCGATATATACGACAAATTTTACGCCCACAACCCCGAAGTCTTCCAGCGCGAATACGATTTTATAACCGCAACAGAAGTCGTCGAACACCTGAAAATCCCCAACGTGAATTGCAAAAACTTTATCACCTTATAAAACCAGGCGGCATACTCGGCATCATGACCAAACTCGCAATCGACAAATCCGCATTTGAAAAATGGCATTACAAAAGAGACCCAACACACATCTGTTTTTTTTCAAAATCCACATTTGAATGGTTGGGAAACACCTATAAAACAGAAATCGAATTCATCGGAGCCGATGTGATCTTAATTCACAAAACAGGAAAAGGACACAGATGAAAAAATCATTAGACACAAAACTCGCCGACATACGCAGCAATCCCAACAGCGATGCATTTATCATCGCGTATGCCGCTGATCCCGACATGTCAAAAGGACTTGCAACACTCACAGATGCCACGCCATCTATACAAGCCTATTACGATGACCTTGTGGATATCACTGAACAAGCAAAAATCGACGTTTTACTGACCTCTGTCTCCACTATGGATGTCCTGGCACATGAGAAACGGCTTTTTGATACATCATCCGTAACACCTGCTGTACGCGCCAATGACACAACCGACCTGTGGGATGCAACAGGCGCAGAATACACCTCCCTTCCGTCTCGCCCCTTTGCCTCACCCACAATTGAAGAAGCGCAATACGGCACGCTATTGCCCCAACCTGACCAAAAACCAAATATCGACCTCGGCCTGTACTCCATCACATTCAACAACAACCTGGATACAGACTGGCTCTCACTGATGCAGTTCAAAGCCTTCAGAACAGAAGCCACACGCAAAGGATTTCGATACTTCCTCGAAGTCTTTAATCCCAATATAGCGGACTGCGGGTTGCGCGCAGAAGACATCCCCGCATACGTCAATGACCAGATCGCCCGGATGCTCGCCGGCATACCCCGGGCATCGCGACCCGAATTTCTAAAAATCGCCTACAACGGTCCAGAATCTATGGAAGCCCTCGTCAATTACGACTCCACAGTCGTCGTCGGCATTCTCGGCGGACCAACGAGCACCACTTACGATTCATTCAAACTCATATCTGAAGCCAAAAAACACGGCGCGCGCGTCGCCCTCTTTGGCCGCCGCATCAAAGGCGCTGAAAATCCCAGAGCATTTGTCGAAGTCTTGCGCGATATCGCAGATGGCCTTATCAGCCCGGAAGAAGGGGTCAAAATCTATCACAACACACTCAAAAAACTCGGCATTGCGCCATTGAGAAATTTCGAAGACGACATGGTGCTCTTCACACCGGGACTGGTATAATCACAAGGAAAAATAACATGCGCGTCACGCGGCTACTCGATGCACCCATCATCACCCCGGAATTGCACCCGAGTATCGGACACAACATCCAGGGACCCTCGCTAATCCGCGTACCCGACTGGGTGCCCGAACCCCTCGGATCGTATTACCTGTATTTTGCCGACCACAAAGGAAGCTACATCCGCCTCGCATACACAGATAACCTGCGCGGACCCTGGAAAATACATCCACCGGGAACCCTGCAACTCGCCGACTCGCATTTTCCCACACAGCCACTCACCGCATCAGAAAAAGACATAGCACAAATCAAAACACTCTGGCATGCGGAAAAAGGCCCTCAAAAATTATCCCACGATCTGGTGACAGAAGCCACCACACCGCATATCGCATCGCCAGATGTACACGTCAGCCACACCGATCAAACCATTGTCATGTACTATCACGGCCTCGAAAAACTCGCACATCAAATCAGCCGCGTCGCCACATCTGCCGATGGAATCAACTTCACAGCGCGCCCAGAAACCTTTGCCAAAAGCTATCTCAGAATTTTTCGACACGCGGGTTATGTCTATGGCATGGCAATGCCGGGCCAATTTTATCGGTCAACTGACGGATTCTCACACTTTGAAGAAGGCCCATTGCTATTCAACAAAAACATGCGCCACGCAGCTCTGTTAAAGCGAGAAAATACCTTATATATATTCTGGACACAGGTAGGAGACGTACCCGAAAGCATATTACTCAGCACCATTGACATATCGGCTGACTGGCAAAACTGGCGCGAAACAGAAAGCGTAGAAATCCTGTGCCCAGAACATCCATGGGAAGGTGCAGATGCACCTCTGGAACCCTCTATTCGCAGCGTGGCTTATGGACACGTCAACCAGTTGCGCGACCCCGCAATCTTTGAAGAAAATGGCCACATCTATTTGCTATATGCCGTCGCAGGAGAAAGCGGCATAGCCATCGCCGAAGTAGAACTATAAATCACATCACCAATCTCTTTCATAGAGGCGAACATGTCGAGTTTACCTCCCAATAGTGACCCCGATAAACTCCTGGAATACTCTGTCGTCTATACAGACCGCGCACTCAACCACATGTCGCAATCCTTCCAGAGCATCATGCGAGATATCTCCACCACACTCAAAAAAGTGTATTGCGCCAGCGCGGTCATTGTCGTACCCGGCAGTGGCACATTCGGCATGGAAGCCGTAGCGCGACAATTTGCCACAGACAAAAAATGCCTGGTCATTCGCAATGGATGGTTCAGCTATCGCTGGACCCAAATCTTCGAAATGGGCGACATCCCATCCCAATCCATAGTCCTTAAAGCGCGGCGCACAGGCGAAGACAAACACGCCCCATTTGCACCTCCGCCCATCGAAGAGGTCACAGAGACAATCGCATCGGAAAAACCGGACTTTGTCTTCGCGCCACACGTCGAAACCGCATCCGGGATCATTCTGCCCGACGACTACATCTGTTCCGTAGCAGATGCCATACACGCTGCTGGCGGCCTGCTAATATTGGACTGCATCGCCTCGGGAACAATCTGGGTCGATATGAAAGCCAGCGGTGTCGATATCCTGATCAGCGCCCCACAAAAAGGCTGGAGTGCCGCTGCGTGTTGTGGCCTCGTCATGCTCTCTTCCTCTGCACTGGAAAAAATTGAATCCACAACCAGCACCAGTTTTACCTGCGACCTGCACAAATGGCTTCAAATTATGGAAGCTTACGAAGGTGGCGGCCATGCGTATCACGCAACCATGCCTACGGATGCCCTCACAGTTTTTCGCAACACAATGAAAGAAACCGAAAATTACGGCTTTGAAAAAATTTGCGCGCAACAACGCGAACTCGGCGACAAAGTGCGGGCACTCTTAAACAGCAAAGGCATAAAAAGCGTAGCCGCAGAGGGATTCCAGGCACCGGGCGTGGTGGTCAGCTACACCGAAGACCCCGACATACACACCGGAAAAAAATTTATGGACGCGGGCCTTCAAATCGCCGCTGGCGTACCCTTGCAATGCGACGAACCAGAGGATTTTCAAACCTTTCGCCTGGGCCTATTCGGCCTGGACAAACTCCAGAACATCGACCGCACCGTCCAAAAACTCGACGACGCCCTCTCGCAAATGCGAATAGACGAATAGACGAACCCCGCCCAACCACCCAAAACCTCTGGATTGCGGCTAAAACCATGCCGCAATGACGGCTTTCATGTACATTACCTGTTTCATTGATTCGTTGATTCGTTGATTCGTCACTGCGTTCATCGGTGGTTGCATTTTGAAAAGGAGAAATATCATGTACGTAGGCACACAGTACTTCGGCACATCAAAAATAGAAATGGAATTTCTATCTCGCCATGGCGTCACCCATTTTGACGCCACAGTCGATGGCATGGATGCCGACACCCTCACGCGGCACAGAGAAGAAGCAGCCGCTTACGGAGTCGAACTCGAAATGATTCACGTCCCCCCAATGGACAGCATCCCCATGGCAAAAGACCCGCAACGCGACAAAGACATCGACCTGTTCTGTCAATACATCGAAAACGCGCATAAAGCCGGACTGCGAGGTCTAAACTACAACTTCTGCGTCTTGCGCGCACCTTCCGGCGGCCTTGTACAGCGCACCGGGCGCAGGCCGGGTCGCGGCGGAACAACGTACAGCTCTTTTGTCCTCTCCGAATACGACAACGACACCCTCACCGACATCGGTCGCGTGAGCCGAGAAGAAGCTTTTGAACGGGCCGCGTACTTTCTCGAACGCATCATACCCGTAGCAGAAGAATACAAAATACAGATGGCGTGCCACCTCAACGACCCGCCAGCACCTGTGCTAAACGGCGTAGAAAAATGGAATTATCCCGTATTTGAAGGCCTGAAGCGATTCAGCGAACTGGTTGACAGCCCCTATCACGGATTCAATTTCTGCTGTGGCGTAGCCGCTGAAGGACTGGAAAACCCGGCCGGAGAACTCCCGCCCATCGTCAAATATTTCGCAGAAAGAAAAAAAATCTTCAACATACACTTCAGAAACATCCGCGGAGGCCTGCACGACTTTTGCGAAACCTGGCCAGATGAAGGCGACGTCAACATGTACGAAATCGTAAAAGCCTTACACCAGGCAGGCTATCCCTACATGCTCATGCCCGACCACGCCCCCCGCCATCCCGACGACACAGCTCCCGAAGGCGTCTCCAGCCGCGTAACCCAGGCGTGGGCATTCCAATTTGGATACATCATCGCATTGATCCAGGCAGTCGAAAACGAAAGCAAATAGAAACAGGAGAATACATGGCAATTGTACAACCCACCCCCGATCACGTATTGGACAAAGCAACGCGAGAAGCACTCAAGCGCGTGAACACAACCGCTGTGGTCGATGTGCTCGCTCGCAATGGCTACGACGCGCGATACACCTACATGCCCAATCTGCAAACCATGAACCCCGGGGAACGACTGGTCGCCAGAGCAATCACCGTGCGCTTTGTACCCTCGCGCCCCGATGCCGACGAAGAAAAACCAGACGGTGAAGAATCCCCTGAATACGCCGCCTTTGAACTCGCCGGTCCGGGCGATGTCATCGTCATGGAATCCATGCGCACCAAATTGATGTCCATTGGCGGAGACATCAAATTTCTTCGCTTAAAACAGCGAGGAGTTGATGGGCTGATCTGCGATGGCGGCATCCGCGACATGCACACCGTCAAAGACTACGGCGTCATGTTGTGGGGATATGGCAAAACATCAAACCTCGGCACCCGCGTTGGAACCCCATATTCGACCAATGACTGGGTACAGGTCGATGGCGTCCTCGTCAGGCCGGGAGACTACATCGTAGCCGACGACGACGGCGTAGTGGTCATCCCGCGCAAAGTCGCGCCGGAAATGGCTCAAAAAGCGATAGAATACGACGACCTCGAAGAATGGATCAGAAGGCGCCTGGACACGGAAAATCTCTCCCCGGGCAAATACTATCCGCCAGATGAAGAAACATTCGAGCTATATCGCAAATGGAAGAAGGGATTATGATCGAGATTCGTCGGGGGCGACGAAAAGATGCGTCCAATATCGTAGATTTTCAGATCCGAATGGCAAAAGAAGCGGAAGATCTTACACTGGATCAACCAACCGTTGAAAAAGGCGTACAGGCCGTTTTTGACGATCCCCACAAAGGGGCGTATTGGATTGCCGAGTTAGACGGTAAAGTCGTCGGCTGCTTGCTCACCGTCCCCGAATGGAGTGACTGGCGCAACGGAACCGTATTGTGGATTCATTCGGTCTATGTAATTCCCGGCGCACGGCGGCGCGGCGTTTTCAGGATGATGTATGAAAACTTAAAAACCAGAGTCGAACAATCCGCCGACCTGCGCGGACTCAGGCTTTATGTCGAACGGGAAAACGAACGAGCGCAAAAAACTTATAACGCAATGGGAATGGATGGCAACCACTACAAAATGTTTGAGTGGATGGACGAATAGACGAATAGACGAATAGACGAATAGACGAATAGACGAATAGACGAATGGCAGTACATACTGACTTTGGGGGGCGGGGCGGGATTCGCTGATTCGCTGATTCGCTGATTCGCTGATTCGTAGATTCTTCTACTCTTTCATACCCTGTACCAGACGATTGATGAGATCGGGGTCGTCGGGAAGGAGTTCGGAAGCGGGAAGTCGGGAAAGAATCTCAGCCCAGCGTTTGTTTTGTTTGTATGCCCGGGCGAGAAAGGAAATCGCCTGATCGGGCTTGCCCTTCTCGGCGAGGGTAACGCCAACCCAAAAGGTGGCCTCGCCATTGGTGGCTTTATCGGGCACGATCTCAGTGGCCGTGCGATAGGCGACAAGTGCCTTTTCAATATCGCCCTTACCAAGCCATTCATCGCCCTCATTGAGCTTGAGATAGGCGCGTTGCAAGGTAACGAGCCGGCGCAACTCAACAACGGGATTGGGATGATCTTCAACGCGGAGCTCAAACAATCGATCTCCCCATGTCCATGGCCTATTTGTATTTTTGGGACCTACAATGAGAATAGCAGCCGATTGCCTGCCGCGAATATCGCCGCCTTCGGCTTCTGCTGCTTCAAGGGCTGCGAGCATGCGCTCGGCAAGGTCACCCGTGGAAGATTCATAGGCTTTGCTCATCGCAGCCCAAACCGTGGGTTTTTCCATCAGATTGGCCTGCACGGAATATTGCGTACCGGTTTGATGCCCGGCGGCATAAATGGCGCGCTTGCCCGTATGAGCGGCAACATTGCCATTGGCGTCAACCATTGCAACCTGACGTACTTCGGCATCCTTATCCGCTGAAACGAGCGCTTTGAGCGCTTCGGGAGCAGTCCGCCCCATCCGCATCAGATCCAGACCGAGCGGTCCATAAGCGGGATCGACCAGAGATTGCGTGGCAACAGCTCCCACGCCGGGTTCAGCCCAGGGCACAATGGGACCAACAGAGAAAAAATGCGATTGCACGGCCACACCGAGTTGTCCCGTGGTCGAATCGCGGGCGACAATAGAATAAGTTGCAACCGGGCGACGAGGCATTACTTCCTCAGCTTGAAGTGGAAGCAAAAATAAAAAGGCGCTTAAGACAAAGACCACGCGTTTCATGCCCACCCCTCAAAAAAAATTAAAACTTTCCAAAATACGCAATGCGAAGCTCCCGATCGGGATGTGGATTTTGCATGCCATTGCGGAAAATATTCTTCAAATCAAATTCCAGAGCAAATGCCTCAGACAGCATCCATCTGATACCGGCGTTGAAAAATCCCTTTCCAGAACCCAGGCTATTGTCCGAATTATCGTTCAATCCAAAATCGTATTCCGCCAGCACCATCACATATTTTCCAAACCCTGTATCTACCCCGACATAACCCGTAAAATCATCATCACCATCGCCATCTTCAAAACTTCGGTTCGCCCCAACGTGAAGACCCGTATGCCCCAAAGGCAACTTAAAATTTTTGCTGGCAACGACATAAATCCCCTTGGACTTGCGGGTATAGCGCTTCGACTCATCATCGAACATCCCGTACCCCTGCGATGTATAACCCACTGCCAGAGCCGGAATTGTATATCCCTCTTCAAGCACCCGCACGCGACCTGAAAACTCGATCCGCGGGTTTAAATCCAGCGCATCGTTTCCCAAAAGATCGCTCCCGCCAAAAGACACCCCAACCATACCCCGGCTGAACAAACCGACCGATACACCGCCCAAAATCCCATCGCCTCCATAAAACCGCAGATCCAACCCCAGACCGCGACTGGGCAACAAACCCGCCGTGGGGGCTTCAACCAATTGCCGCGGCTGTAAGTCTTGCTGTGCCCAAACCGGTACAAATGCCATAACACAAACACACATGGCAAGCGTACAGTGCGTAAACCAACACATCCAAATGGATCTGCGATTATATCCTCTTTGGAACACGTCACTCCCTCCCGGTCTGACTGAATGACGCTACGATTCAATCGTCAGGTTCCGAACCATCTCCCCTACATGGACAAAATGCACATCAATGGCATGGTCGGGAATCAGATCGCCCCCCAAATCTGCCCACTCAATCAAACACACACCCTCGCCGTAAAATAAATCATCACACCCAATCTCATAGAGTTCATCGGGACTGCCCAATCGATAAAGATCAAAATGATACACCGGCATCTGCTTTCCATCGGGCGAAACCCCCTCGTATTCATTGACGATGACAAAAGTCGGACTCGTCACATAATCGGTCACATTCAAGCCCGCGCAAACACCCTGTACAAAACAGGTTTTGCCACTGCCCAAATCTCCTGTGAGGGCAACGCAATCGCCTGGCTCGATCTGCGCCGCGAGATCGCGTCCAAACCCATGTGTTTGATCGGGCGACGAAGATACCCGTGTAATCGTCCTATTTGACATAGTACCCAATCATTTCCCGCGCATAATAGCAACCGGCAAAATACACTCTTCGAGGGAGATTCCCCCGTGTTGAAAACTATTGGCGTATTTGGCCTGGTACTCGTTGAAATTGGTGGGATACACAAAAAAGTAATCTTCCCTGCAAATAATGTAATGAGTCCCCTGTCCCAAACTCGGCAAACCAAAAGCCTCGGGATCTCGAATATGCATCGCGTGGCGGTTATCGCATCGCAAATTTTTGCCGTATTTGAAGCGAATCCCCGTCGAAGTATCCCGATTGCCATAAGCCAGAGAAGCCCGCGTACTCAGCATACAGCCGTGATCTGTTGTCAGCACCACCGTCGAGTCGGTCTCGGACAGCTTGCGCAACATCTCGAAAAGAGAAGAATGCGAGAACCACGACCGCGTCAAAGATCGATAAGCAGGCTCATTGGGCGCCATTTCCTGTAACAATTCGGATTCGGAACGACCGTGCGTGAGCATATCCAGAAAATTGACCACAACTGCCATAAGTGGGAAAGACCGGTAAGAATGCACCTTCTTCGCCAGCCGGTTGCCCTCTGCAATATCCAGTATTTTGACGTAGCGCGTATCCAAATCCAATTCTGGATCAATTTCTGCGAGCTGTTGATCGAGCAATTGGTGCTCGTGTCGGTTGCGACTCATGTCGTCGTCACGCGCGACTTGCCACTCATCGGGATACATTCCCGCGAGATCAATGGGAAAAAGGCCGCTGAAAATGGCATTGCGGGAATACGGCGTCGCAGTCGGCAAAATAGAGTAGTGGTAGTGTTGCTCAATATCAAAAATATCGGACAACAATGGCAAAATGGCAAGCCAGTGATCCAATCGCATACAATCGACCACCACAAAAAACACCTGTTGTCCATCTTGCACACAGGGCGCAACAAATTCGGATACAATATCCACAGAAAGCGTGGGCGAATCTTCTTCGTCTTGCACCCACTGGCTATAATTATCCTCGATAAACTTGCCAAACGCCAAATTGCAGGCGCGGCGCAAATCGTCGTGCATAGTGCGCAAGCCCGGATCGTAAAAGCGATCCAATTCCAAATCCCACTCAGACAGCCGCACGTGAAGATCGATCCAATCTCGCCATGAATCGGCCAGGACGAGGGCCTCGCGCAACCTGTTGGATGCAGCCGCATAGTCCAGCCCCATGCGGTCTTTTTGAATTTGACGTGCATCGAGCAACTTTTTGCACGCCAGCAAAATCTGACTCGGATTCACGGGCTTGGTCAAATAGTCGTCAATCCGCTGTCCAATGGCCTGTTCCATCAACCGTTCTTCTTCGTTTTTCGTAATCATAATAACCGGAATATGCGGATTGATATCCTTAATCGCCGCCAGAGTTGACAACCCATCTCGTCCAGCCATCATTTCATCGAGCAATACCGCATCAAATCCGCGTTTCTGAACCATGGCAATAGCATCGTCGCCATTGGTCACAGGGGTTATATCATATCCCCGATCCTTGAGAAAAATTTGATGGGGTCGCAACAAATCGATCTCGTCATCTGCCCACAAAATCTGCTTAGCTTCTTGCGTTTGATTCACATGTACCTCTGCTTTTAATGATTGATAAAGGATTATTAGTCATCTATATCTGCCGGAGACAAAGGCAGCAAAATGACAAATGTCGTACCCTGACCTGGTACACTTTCTTTGATATACACCTTTCCACTGTGATAGTCTTCCACAATGCGTTTCACAAATGCCAGACCGAGTCCCCACCCGCGTTTCTTGGTACTGGTACCCGGCAAAAAAACCTGCTTAAACATATGCGAAGGCATGCCCTTTCCCGTATCGCGCACTTCAATAACCACCCGGTGTTCCTCCACGCGCGACGACACATCAATGCGGCCCCCTCGGCCTTCCATTGCATCGGCGGCATTTCTGAAAAGATTTTCAAACGCCCACCCCAGAAGTTCCCGATTGATCGGAACAACCGGCACATCGTCCAGTTCCTCTACAATTTGCACATTCTCCGGCAAGCGCGCGCGCAGATAACCCGCTGTTTCAGCCACCACATCGCGCACCTGATCCAATCGCAATTCGGGCGTGGAACCAATCAGACTAAAACGAGAAGCAATCTTATCTAATCGACTCGTATCCCGATCCATTTCCCCCAGAATATCTTTCAGCCTCTGACTGCTCTCTTTATCACCCTCTGCATCCAACTCGTCCTTCAACAACGCCAACCAACCGTACAGCGAAGACAGCGGCGTTCCCAACTGATGGGCTGTTTCCCGAGCCATCCCCACCCAAAGAGATCGCTGTTCTCTATTCTTAATATAACGAAATCCGAGATATCCACCCCCAGTAAATACGATCGTCACCCCAAAAGCAACCCAGGGCAACCAGTTCAAACGCTTCTCCAGCGCGGACGCCCCCCAGTGCAATCTCCAGATTTCCGGTTCCTTCTTGACGGGTTTATTATCTGGACCCCATTCTGAGCCGGGATATTCAAACCGCAATGGATCATTTTCCCGATCGAGCGCGTAAGCCTTGTCCATCACTTTGCCCAGGGTTTCGGGGGTACGGTCACCAAAGGGAGGAATGTCAATCGCTTTCCAGTATCGTGGAATACCCTGTCCGTCTGTGATTACAACCGGAAAATTGGGATTCTGGACAGTGTGAAAAATGACATCCTTATAAAAGCCCTTGACTTCAATAGTGTCCAACGTAGCCACACCGTGCATAAACGCGTATAACTCTCCCATACGCCTGGCTTCTTGCCGCATGGGTTGCACCACGTAAAGCTGGGTATAAATGAGGAATACGATGACAATAAGGACCGCCAAAAGAAAAAAATAAGCCGTTAAAAAACTCTGACTGGACAGGCGCAATTGTAAATCCTTGAGCTTGTCGTCGATCTTATTTTCATTTCTGAACTGCATTCGCCCCTCCGTTTGGTAATCCTTTTCCCCCATCCAAAACGCCCGACGCTTTTTTGAGTTCCCATTCAAACCCAAAGTCCGAAAATTTCCGCATTAAAAATAAAAGACGCCTTCAAATGAACAAAGACGTTTTTTTCTTGAACAAATTCAAGGCGTATAGCCAAAGAGGGACGAAGGGGGAAAAACGAGTTGCAAAAGTACGGGACATTTTATATGTTATATTGAAATTCGTTTTGGTTATTCATCACATTCTCCAAAGAAAGGGGTGAGTCCCGGCATGCCTGGTGTCCTCGTACGCGACGACGAACCGTTCGAAAGAGCACTCAAGCGGTTCAAAAAGGCCTGCGAAAAAGCCGGTGTTATTTCCGACATGAAGAAAAATCAGCACTTTGAAAAACCGAGTGAACGTCGGAAACGCAAAATTGCCGCAGCAAGACGCAAGCGGATCAAAATGGACCAGCAATACACCCGCTAAGTCTTTCGCAATTATTCGAATTAAGCGATAATCACTCAGGGTGGCTATCGCTTTTTTTTTATCCATTCCCCCTCACATGAACATCGTCGATCTCATTTTTGCCCTCGGCCTCTTCTGGTTCGCTCGAAAAGGATGGCAAATTGGGCTGGTACAAAGCCTCATCATGCTGTTCAGCGTGATATTGGCCTATGGTTTTGCCCTCACTTATGGCGAAACAACAGCGCGCGCTTTGTTCGATACAACAGAAGACCTCGGCAGCGGCGCCGCGCTATTCGGATTCCTCGTCGTATTTGTGGCTGTCCTGGCCGCCTGCTATTTTCTCGGGCGCGCCCTTCACGGAATGCTGCGGACCTCTCCCCTCGGCGCGATTGACGCATTTGGCGGCATTGCTCTGGGACTGGTTCAAGGCGCATTGATTTTAGGCCTGATCACCATATTTTTTCGTGCCCATCCCATCCACAGCCGCGCGCCCGAATTCATCGACAATTCCACCTTAGGCGCACCGCTTCAAAAATCCGCTCGGATGATTGCCGACGGTGTACAGGCCATGTTTCCCGACGTAAAAACCCTGCTCGAAAAACTGGGCATTCAGATCGAAAAAACGCCTCCTCTAATTGAAAAGCTGAACAAAGAAGCCGGTGAAGCGCGAAAAAAAATCGACGAAATGCTTGAGGAATCCAAGTAGGTGAGGGTTTGAAACCCTCACCTACTGACCATCACAACCACAGAGACGACCAATGTCCATAACCAGCGACCTGCTCATCTCTCCGGGCAAATACTGCAATTCGCTCACGGAATACGCCCACTTCAAAACCCGCGAAGTCGATATCGGGGGTGTGCCACTCGGTGGCGACAATCCCATCCGCGTGCAATCAATGACCACAACCGATACCATGGATACCGATGGCACGGTCGCCCAGTCCATCCGCATGATCCGCGCCGGATGTGAATACGTGCGCATAACAGCACCCAGCCAGAACGAAGCCCGCAACCTCGAAAACATCCGAAAAAAAATCAGATCTGCGGGCTATACCACCCCACTGATAGCCGATATTCACTACACGCCCAACGCCGCTGAAATCGCAGCTCGAATCGTGGAAAAAGTGCGCGTGAACCCCGGCAATTACGCCGACAAAAAAAAATTTCAGATCATCGAATACACCGATGCACAATACGCCGGGGAACTGCACCGCATTCGCGACAGATTCGCGCCACTGGTCAAAATCTGCAAAGAACACGGCACAGCCATGCGGATTGGCACCAACCACGGGTCGCTCTCAGACCGCATTATGAGCAGATTTGGCGACACCCCACTCGGCATGGTCGAATCCGCCCTTGAATTTGCACGGATATGCATTGACCTCAACTATCACGACATCGTATTTTCCATGAAAGCCAGCAATCCGCAAATCATGGTTCAAGCCTATCGCCTGCTGGTAAACAAAATGATGGCCGAAGGCATGAACTATCCGCTCCATCTGGGAGTCACGGAAGCTGGCGATGGCGAAGACGGACGCATCAAATCGGCCGTGGGCATAGGCGCGCTGCTCGAAGACGGCCTGGGCGATACCATTCGCGTCTCCCTCACCGAAGAACCCGAAGCCGAAATCCCCGTAGCGCAAACACTGGTCGCCCGCTATTGCAACCGAAGCGATCACGCGCCAATACCGGAAATTCAAACATCTCATATCGATCCATTTTCTTACACCCGCCGCGCAACGCGACAGGTTGAAAAAATCGGCAAACCGAGTGTCCCAATCGTCATTGCCACCCCACAGGGCACCATCACTCCCGAATCCCTGCAACCTTTTGGGTATTCGTATGACGCTGCACTCGACAAATGGCATATCGCCGACATGGCCGTTGACTTTATCGACATCGGCGATCACACCCTGGATTTTGAACTCCCCGGCACGCTTGGCGTCATTCAAAATGCCCGGGCCTGGTCGCCCGCATCCGCCGCATACCCGATTTTCTCTGCAACTGCATACTTGCAAGCCAATCACACATCCGAGCGCATCACCTTTGTCCGTGCCGAACTCGACGCACTCGACGAACCACTTATCCATGCGCTCAAGGCCGATTCCTGTGCAGTGCTCGTCCTGCTAACTCACAACACCCACGCCATGCCCGAACTGCGCCGCGCATTCTGCCTGCTTGCAGATTGGTCCTGCGACATACCCGTAGTCATCCGCCGAACGTATAGCGCAACAAAGTATTCAGACAATGACGCCTTCATGCTCCACGCCGCCACAGACTGCGGAGGACTGCTCGTCGATGGCCTCGGCGATGGCCTGTGGCTCGAAAATACATCCGATCAAATAGACGATCACACCCTCACCCGCACGGCCTTCGGCATCTTGCAAGCCACGCGCACCCGCATCTCCAAAACCGAATACATATCCTGTCCTTCGTGCGGGCGCACCCTATTCGACCTGCAGGAAACCACCGCCCTGATTCGAAGCCACACCAACCACCTCAAAGGCGTCAAAATTGGCATTATGGGCTGCATAGTCAACGGCCCAGGCGAAATGGCCGACGCCGATTACGGCTATGTGGGCAGTGGTCCCGGCAAAATCACGCTCTACAAGGGCAAAGACATCGTCAAACGCAATATCCCCACAGAAGGCGCGGTTGACGAACTGATTGACCTGATACGCGCCGGCGGCGATTGGGTTGATCCAGCTTAAAGTTAGCCTACAACACTTATTTACAGCTTCCATCTCCTCTCCCCGGGGAGTTCCTTACATGCCGCGCATTCCAGAAACCATCATCGATCAAGTGCGCCTGTCTATCGATATTGTCGATGTTGTAGGCGATCACGTTGCACTGACCCGCCGGGGCAAAAATTTTGTCGGACTGTGTCCCTTCCACGACGATTCCACACCCTCCCTGAACGTCTCACAAGAAAAACAGATCTACAAGTGTTTCGCCTGCGGCGCGGGCGGCAACAGCTTTACATTTCTGCGCGACATAGAAAACATCAGCTTTATCGAAGCCGTCCGCCAACTCGCCGATCGCGCGGGCATAGCCCTGCCCGATGCAAAACCCGCAGACCCGGACCAGCAGGAAGTCTTTGACCAGATCTATCGCGCCAATGAACTCGCGGTCAAATATTTTCACCACCTGCTCACACAGGATGAGAAAGCCGCCGATGCAATGGCCTACCTCGAAAATCGCGGCATAAACCGCGACGTAATCGATGCCTTTTCCCTCGGTTACGCGCCCGATCAATGGGATGGCTTCTTGCAAATCGCTACCCGTCGGGACTTCTCTCCACAAATACTCGAACGCGCCGGACTGGTCTTACAAAGGCAAACAGGAGGCGGTTTTTACGACCGCTTTCGCAACCGCATCACCTTCCCCATTCACGCAGCCACAGGTCGCCCGGTCGCTTTTGGCGCGCGCGCCCTCGATCCCGACGAACAGGCCAAATACATCAACTCTCCGGAAACTCCTGTGTACAACAAAAGTGCCACCCTGTACGGCCTGTGGCGCAATAGAGACGCCATTCGCGACGCGGGTGTAGCACTCGTTGTAGAAGGGTATATGGACCTCATTGCTCTCGCGCAGTATGGCATTGAAAACGCGGTCGCATCCTCTGGTACAGCACTCACAACCGACCAGGCGCGCCTGATCAGGCGTTACGTGCCCAAAACCATTCTCATCTTCGACGGCGACACCGCCGGAGCAACCGCGGCAATGCGAGGGATCGGATCGCTCTTTGAAGTGGGTCTCGAAGTTCGCGTTGTCACCCTTCCCGAAGACCACGACCCCGACAGTTATGTGCGCGCCCATGGACCCGATGGCCTTCTGCGCCTCACCGAAAACGCCGCATCCGCCATCGATTTTCTCATAGAACAATTTGCCCAACGCGACGACCTCTCCACCGTAGATGGCAAAACCCGAACGGCAAACGCATTGGCCGAACTCATTGGGCGCATCACAGACAACGCCCTCAAACAATTTCTAATCAAAGACATCGCCGAAAAAATCGGGATAGATGAAAAAGTCCTCATTGGCATTGCCCAAACGCAACGCCGCACCACGAGACCGCAAAATGGACAACCAGAACCCGAATCTTATGATACGCGGCCCCGTTCTGAGCGCGAATTGCTCACCTTCCTGATGCAACATCCCGAAACCACCGATAGCGTATTCAAACAAATTTCTCCCGACAACTTTACAAATAGTGCTTACCGGCAAATCGCCACCCTGATTGCCCGCAACCGACAACAGAAACAATCCATTGAAGCCGCGCACCTCATCAATCAGTGCAACGATGAACGCTTGTGCCGCATATTGACCGACCTATCTCTGGAAATTGGCATTGAGAATCCCAACATCGATGTTCCCATTCAAGATTATATTCACAAGTTCCAACTCAAAAGTCTCGAAAGCGAAATCGAACTGCTCGAAAAGCAATTGCGCCAACCGCTTTCTCCCGACGATCTGCGCGCCACGCTGGAAAAACATCGCCACCTTACTGCCCAGCGCAAAGCGATGGCTGAGCCAAAATAACTTCTATAAGGTGTCCAGTTTTCAGTTGACAATTTATCTATGTTCCTTATCTTTGTTTTTCGCGTTGGATTAGCAAAACTAAATTTTAGGGCGCATAGCTCAGTTGGTTAGAGCGACGGACTCATAATCCGTTGGTCCGGGGTTCGAGTCCCTGTGCGCCCACCATAAATCATCGCGGTGGCCATCCAGCGAGGTCGCCGTTTTTTTGTGAATAGTCGCTTCATTATTTGCTTGATACTCCGCCTCATTTTTATAAAACTATTAAACCGTTTAATATTTTTTGTGGAGGGTAGCGAGTGCAAACTATAACCAAGGCAGACCTGGCAAAAATACTGGCAGATGAAATCGATTGCAAAAACACAATGACGAAACAAGCCGTAGATGTACTCTTTGAAACTCTTGCAGAAGCTATCATCGAAGGTGAAAGGATCGAAATTCGAGGCTTTGGAAGCTGGGAAGTCAAACGCACCAATGCCCGTCCTCGCGCGCGCAATCCCCGAACGGGTGAAGAAGTCTATGTGCCTGCGCGACGCAAAGTGGGGTTCAAACCCGGCAAAATACTTCGAGACGCCCTCTCAATACCCCTCAAAGATCTGGAATAAACGGGGCAAAACAGTCTAAAAACAAAACACCGCAACAGATTTGTTGCGGTGTTTTCTTGTGTTGGCAATAGGTGGCACTACTTGTTTTATATATGAATCGCCTCATCCTCCACATTCAACGCAGCCTCTTTCAGTGCCTCTGGAAGTGTAGGATGCGCGTGCATCGTTCGCGCGATATCCTCTGCACTCGCGGAAAATTCCATTGCCAGAACCCCCTCGGCGAGCATATCGGACGCGCGTGCGGCCAAAATGTGAATACCCAACACGCGATCCGTCTTTTCATGTGCAATAATCTTCACCTGTCCATCCACCGCCTGTAGCGTATGCGCGCGACCATTGGCAGCTATTGGAAACTTGCCCACCTTATAGGGAATGCCATCGGCCACAACCTGCTCCTCTGTCAGCCCCACCGATGCCAGTTCTGGATGTGTGTACACCACATTGGGAATCGCGCCATAATTCACATGCCCCGCCTTTCCCGCCATACATTCCACCGCAGCCACACCCTCTTCCTCTGCCTTGTGCGCCAGCATCGGACCGGGAATCACATCGCCAATTGCATAGACACCGGGCAAATTTGTCTCAAATACGTCATCGACCAGAATGCGTCCCTGGTCATCCATCTCCAACCCCACATCTTCGCCACCCAGCCCATCGGTATTTGGCCTTCGCCCAACAGCGACCAACAATCGGTCACACGTCTCAGAAGTCGTCTCATCGCCCTGTGCGAGCGTCACCATCACCTTCCCATCGCGAACCTCCGCCGACTCCGCGCGCGTATCAAACGAAAACTTCAGCCCCTGCTTCTCCAGCACCTTCTGCAAACCGAGAGACAATTCGCGGTCCATCGTCGGCGTCACCCCATCGAGAAATTCAACCACATGCACCTCTGCACCCAGGCGATGCCACACCGACCCCAACTCGAGACCGATCGCACCTGCGCCAATAACAATCATCTTCCCGGGCACCTTATCCAGCGACAACGCCTCGGTAGAACTGATCACATACTCGCCATCATAAGGCAAATTGGGCAACTCAATCGCAGAACTGCCCGTAGCGATCAAAATGCGCTCTGCCGAATAAACATCTCCCCCAACATCGACCTTGCCATCGCCGGCCAACCGCCCCAGCCCCGAAATATGCGTCACATTATTCTTGCGAAACAGGCCGCGAATACCGCCCGTCATCCTTCGCACAATACTGGACTTGCGCTTCATCATACCCTTCAAATCCAGTTCCACACCACCGGTCTTTACACCGTGAATACCCAACGAAGACTCCGCCTGGTGAAACAACTCACTCGACTCCAAAAGGGCTTTACTCGGAATACAGCCCACATTCAGACATGTACCTCCCAATCCCTGTTTCTCAACACATGCCACGCGCATGCCCAATTGCGCCGCGCGAATCGCCGCGACATACCCTCCCGGTCCAGCACCAATAACAATGAGATCGAATGTATTATCTGCCACGAGAGGCTCCTCAAAATCGGTAAAATATTCGGGCACCCACGAGGGATCGCCCCTACGGTTTATCCGTCATCTGCGTCCATCTGCGTCCATCTGCGGATCACACTTCCAGCATCATACGTGCGGGGTCTTCGAGCAGGTCTTTTACGCGGACAAGAAATGTGACCGAAGTCTGGCCGTCAATCAGGCGGTGATCATAAGTCAATGCCAGATACATCATCGGGCGAACAACCACCTCATCTCCCACGGCAACGGGACGATTCTGAATCGCGTGCATACCCAAAATACCCGTCTGAGGCGGATTGAGAATAGGCGTTGACAACAGCGACCCAAACACCCCGCCATTGGTAATCGTAAACGTTCCCCCACTCAACTCATCCAACCCCAGCTTGCCTTCTCGCGCAGAGAGCGCCACGCGCTTAATTTCCGACTCAATAGTAGCAAAAGACATGCGCTCTGCCGACTTCAAAACAGGCACGACAAGACCGCGATCAGTACCCACAGCAATACCCATATTGACATAATCGCGATAGACAATATCAGAACCATCGATACTGGCATTTACATCGGGATACTCCTGCAAAGCAATAACACAGGCACGAACAAAAAAGGACATCAAACCCAGGGATATGCCGTGTACATCTGCGAACATCTCTTTGTACTTCGCGCGCAAATCAAAAATACCGCTCATATCCACTTCATTAAACGTCGTCAACATCGCCGCTGTCTGCTGTGCAGAAACCAGACGCTCGGCAATGCGCGTGCGAATTTGACTCATAGGTTCGCGCCGCTCACCATCGCTCGAAACAGCGGCAGCAGGAGGTGGTGCAGGAGCTTCGGGTTCAGAAACGGGCGGATCGGGTACTTCAGACACTTCTGAATCGAGATACGCCAGCACATCTCCTTTGGTCAATCGCCCGTCTTTTCCCGTCCCTGTAATCGCCGCGGGATCGAGATCGTGCTCTGTCACCAATCGGCGCACTGCCGGACTCAAACCATCGGCCTCTACAGGCTCTTCAGGCGAATCGACCTTCTCCGATACATCGGCCTTTGAGACGGCTTTCCCATCCTCATCTATTGTAGCAATGGTCTCGCCGACCTCAATCGTATCGCCATCGGCCTTCAGTGTATGCAACACGCCTGCCGAAGGCGCGGGCAATTCGACATCGGCTTTATCCGTTTCAATAACCGCAAGGGGTTCATCTACCGCCACGGCCTCGCCATCCGATTTCAACCACTCGACCAGAATGGCATCGGTCACTGACTCTCCCAATTCGGGCAAAACCACATCAACAGGCATGTACGCGCCTCCCTAAGAAAAATCCAGAGCCATCTCCACGATCTCTTGCTGTTCGGCCAAATGCACCGACTGAATACCCGTGGCCGTTGCAGCCGTGGGCTTTCGTCCCAGATAGCGCACTGGCTTTTTGTTATCGAGCAATCGGCGGAGTTTTGGCTCCATAAAATCCCAACTACCCATATTTTGCGGCTCTTCTTGTCCCCAAAAAATATCCGCATCGCCGTATTTTTCAAGTATAGCACCCACCTCATCCCACGGAAAGGGATAGTGCTCCTCAATCCGCACCAGTGCGAGCCTTTCCTCGCCCTTTTTGTCCCGCCCCTCTTTTAAGTCAAAAAAGACCTTACCCGTACAGAAAACAACGCGCTCCACCGCGCTGGGATCGGGCTGTGCGGGATCGTCTAAAACGGGATAAAACGCGCCCCTGGACAAATCCTCGAGCGTTGAGGTCGATTCTTTGTGCCGCAACAAACTCTTTGGCATCATCAAAACGAGGGGCTTGCGAAATGCACGGAGCATCTGGCGGCGCAGCAAATGAAAATACTGCGCGGGTAGCGTGGGGCAACCCACCTGCATATTGTCTTCGGCACACAACGCCTGAAACCGCTCTAACCGCGCACTCGAATGCTCTGGTCCCTGGCCTTCAAACCCGTGCGGCAAGAGCATCACCAGCCCGCTCATCTTTTGCCATTTGGCCTCAGAACTGGAAATAAACTGATCGATAATCATCTGCGCGCCATTGGCAAAATCGCCAAACTGGGCTTCCCAGATCGTCAATTTATTGGGATTGGCATAACTCACGCCAAACTCAAAGCCCAGCACCGCCAATTCCGAAAGCATCGTATTATAGACCCTGAAACCACCCTGACCATCCGATAGATGGTTCAGCGGTGAATAAATCGAGCCATTTTTGACATCGTGCCACACCGCTTGCCGATGACTAAATGTACCCCGCTGAGAATCTTGCCCGGCCAATCGCACCGGGAACCCATCAACTAACAAACTGCCAAATGCGAGCATCTCCGCACAACCCCAGTCTATACCCACCTTACCGTGGACCATTTGCATGCGGTAATCGAGTTGGCGCATCAATTTGCGATAAGCGTTAAATCCCTCGGGCACCGTCGTCGCCTTTTGGGCAATATCAATCAACTTCTCTCTATGCACCGCGGTTTTTGCCGTGCGATCTGCGCCCGCCTTCCCAAATCCCTTCCACGCGCCCCCAAATGCAGGCTCACGCGGTTTTGTCTTTTGATTTTTCGCATCGACAAATGCCGCCTCGAGCTTCTCGCGCACACCCTGCTTCATCGCATCGACATCATCTTCTGTTGCGATATTTTGCTCAATCAAACGCCTCGAATACAAATCGACAACCGTTGGATGCCCGGCGATTTCAGCAGATTGCAGGGGCTGTGTAAAAGCGGGATCGTCGGATTCATTGTGACCGTATCGGCGATAACACCACAGATCGATAATCACATCGTTTTTCACCGCCTGGCGATAAGCCATAGCCATGCGCGCCGCGTGTACCACAGCTTCGGGATCATCGGCATTGACGTGGAAAATGGGCATCTTAACAATCTTCGCCACATCTGTTGGATACGCTGTAAAACGGGATTCCCGGGGCAATGCGGTAAAACCAATCTGATTATTCACAACAATGTGAATCGTACCCCCATTATCATAGCCATCAAGATGGGACAAGCAAATCGTCTCAGGCACAATGCCCTGCCCGGCAAAAGCGGCATCGCCGTGAATGATCAGCGGTACGATATGCTCGTGCTGAACATCGCCTTTTGTCTCTTGCTTCGTACAAACAATGCCCTCAATCACGGGATTGACCAATTCGAGGTGACTCGGATTCGGCGTCAATCCCAAATGCACAGTGTGCCCATCGCGCGTGACATACTCATGGGCGAACCCCATGTGGTATTTTACATCGCCCGACCCCTCTCCCAACTCAACACCCTCAAACTCGCTGAATATCTCCGGATAGGGCTTTTGCATAATATGCGTGAGCACATTGAGCCTGCCGCGATGCGCCATCCCCATCACCATTTCTTCGACATTTAACGCAGCCCCGGTTTCAATAAGCGCGTGCAACATCGGGATAAGCACTTCGCCGCCTTCAATAGAAAATCGCTTTTTCCCGATATATTTAACATGCAAAAATTGTTCAAACTCCTGTGCTTCGATCAATAGCCTCAACAGATCCCGGCATTGTTCCGCACTGAATTTCGGCGAATTTAAGATCGGTTCCATGTGCTGCTCCAGCCACTCGTGCTGGCTCTTATACGGAATATCGGTGTATTCTACCGCCACAGAACCGCAGTATGTTTGCCTGAGCTTTGCAACGAGGTCGCGCAACGTCCCGTCCGTAGGACCGAGAAATCCGCCATTCCCGACGATTTGATCCAGATCCTCTTCTGTAAAGCCGTATTCGGACAACTCCAACAGCGGATACGGTGGGCGCGTATAACTCATCGGCGCAATATCGGCGACCAGGTGCCCCCATGTGCGATACGCATTGACCAGAGCCATAGCCCCCTGCTGCCTATTCGCGTCCATGCGGGTATATTCCTCCAATGTGTCATAAGCATCGAGAAACGCCATGACATTTTCCTCCGCCTGGTTCTCATCTGACGTATCTGAAACTATTTCGGTGCCGTCGCGCTGCATCCCCAAATCAAAACCCGCAAAAAATATATGCCATCTTTCATCCACCAGATCTGGGTCTTGTTTGTATTTCTCATACATCGCGTCGATATAATCGGCATTGGCAATTGCAGCAATATCGAATGACATAACAATCCCCACCTTTCTGTAGCCTTTACAAGAGGTGTATCTTACACACACGGAAAAAGTAACGCCTACACCGCATCATGTCAAGATGGCAGCGGACAAAGGTCGCCCCAACCGCTCACCTCGTCCAAAACGACTTCGTCTTCCGCGCGAATTGATAGAGCTTGAAAGAATGGCGCAGCAGGGGTAGCGCGCCCCATCCGAGATGGTATTTTCTGCGGATACGCCACATCGCCCGATCCCGGTCTTCCCGCTGACTTACACTGTGTGGATGCACCCGATAATAATATAATGTCTCGGGCACATACTGCCCAATCCCCCCCTGTCTGAGCGCGATATTCAGCCACAAATCCCAATCCTGATATCGGCGCACAGCGGGATCGAATCCGGGAAAACTATCAGCTCGAATCAACGCGGCGAGATCGATATAATTTCCGGCGCGCAATCGCCGCACATCAAACGGGCCAGACACCTCGCGTTCGCCCTGCTGTAAATCGCCATCGGCAAACACAATGCGATCGCCATAAGCATAAGCCGCGTGGGAAACCTCTTCCAATGCGCTGTAGAGCACCTCTAAAAAGCGCGGCATCATCACATTATCCGCATCGAAAAACGCGACATAAGGAGTCGAAATCTTCAAAAAACCAAAATTTCGAGCGCGGTTGCCATTGCGAAAATCCACGCGGCAATACGCTACATCGGAAAATGATGCCACAACATCTGCCGCATTGTCTTCACTCGCATCGTCAACCACCAACACCTGACGGGGCAAAAGCGTCTGTGACAAAACCGATTCCAAACACGCGGCGAGATAATGCCCATAGTTGTGCGTGGTAATCACCACCCCAATGTCTGATCGCGCGCTCATACAGACCAATCCGCCTGCTTTAACAGGGCAATTTGATACTGCAAATTCACCAAAGCATCCGCACCAGAAACAACAACCCGCCCACCTTCCCCTCGTACATGCTTACCAAATTCATCGATTAAAATATGCATAAAATCGCGGCAAATCACAGCTTCGTCTCCATGGACCAATCGCGCGCGATAAATACCCTCATCATCGGCAAACCCCTCCCAATTCACCAAAAAGCCATTCACGCCAAATCGCCGCACGGGAACCCCCTCATCGATATCGCGCAAAACAAATTGCACATCGCATCGTCCATTGGGTGTAACCACCTCAAAACTCGCGCGATTTTCCCGCTCGCCTATTGCACACGAGGCCGTTGCCCAATCGATTTCTCCCCCTGGCAAAAATCCCAGAACCAAACTCAGCGGATGGGACGCCACATCAATCCAGATATCTTCCCGCGCCTTTGGTCCCCCGCGCCCCTTCACCTCCATCTCCATCTCAAGCGATTCAATCGCATCCCATGTCCCTCGCACACGCGTGTAAAAATCGCGATAAACTGAAATCCCCGCGGGATATTGTGCAGACATCACCAGCGATCTACCCGCCTGTTCCGCCACATGCACCACAGCCTGTCCATCTGCCAAAATATCATCCAGGCTCCTATCCACATTCCAGCACAGGGGCTTTTCGCACACCACATGGCACCCACTCTCCAGAGCCATAATTGCATGCTCTTTATGCAAGTGAAAAGGACTTGAAACATCGACCACATCGGGCTGTTCAGCCGCCAGCATCTGCGCCACATCTGTATAAGCGCGCCCATCAAATCCAAAATACGCCTGCAATTGCGATTGGGTCTTTGCACACGACGCTTCCGAAGTACCCACAAATGCCACCACCTGAGACCCCGACAAATGGTGCCATCGCGCGTGGTGCTGCCCAATGCCACTCGCGCCAATAACAGCGACTTTTAATCTATCAGGCATTTAACTCTCCTCGCATTGAGATCGAAAAAACACTGCGCTATAATAGGTACTTGTCCCAAAAATTCAACCCTTTTCAGTTAATCGCCAAAGCTAAATTAATCTGACTTATCATAATTTGAGAAAAAAATAAAAAACTTGTTGACATATACCCAACATTTGTTTTATTTGTTGGGCGAGTGTTTTACTAATAAAACATTTTTATAGACCGCCAAACAAAAAAGACCACCTCCCGTTTCAAGAGCCTGCCAGCCCGGCGGAAGATGGTCTGAGTCACGCCATAAGCACAACTCACATTCAAAGTAGGGTTTTCCCCGCATCCTGTCAACCCACTTTGAATAGTCTTGTGTTTCACCCAGGAGAAAAGCATGCGCTTTAAACTGCTCGCTTCGTTTCTGTCTCTGGCATTTGCACTACCCACCATAGCCGAGGAAGACAAACGGCCCGAATTACCCGGCAGCATATACGACAAACCCTATATCAAACGCATGGGCAGAAATGTAGCTATCGGCGGATATATTGACCACGAATTTGAATGGACAGAAGGAAAAGACAGCACTTTTGACCAGCACCGTTTCATCCCCTTCATCTTTTCGGAAATTACCGACCGAATTCACGTTTCGTGCGAAATCGAATTTGAGCACGGCGGTCTCGTCAAAGGCAGCAGCAACACCGATGGCGAAATCAAACTCGAATTCGCCATCATGGACTTCACCTTTAAAGAAGCCTTCAACTATCGGGGCGGTGTCATACTCTCCCCGCTCGGGCGTTTTAACCTCCTGCACGACAGTCCGCTCAACGACCTGACAGAACGCCCCACCGTGAACCGTCAGATCATGCCATCTACCCTCTCAGAGGCGGGAATGGGCTTCTTTGGCACCTTTTATCCCTCTGAACTCTCCGTAGCAACTTATGAAATCTACCTCGTCAACGGGTTCAACGAAAAAGTCAACTCCGGCGGTAAACTCCGCATTCGAAGCGGACGGGGCAGCCAAAAATCGGACAACAACCACGACAAAGCACTCGTCGGACGATTCGGCTTTAGCCCGCGCCTGGGCATTGACCTCGGCGCATCTTTCCACACCGGCAAATACGACGATGCGGACAACAACCGCCTCTCCATCTTCGGAGCCGACGCGCAATTTACACAGGGACCCTTTGAACTTCAGGGCGAATACGGACAGGCCACTGCCGATGGATTTAACGGCGACCAGCGCGGTGCTTATGCACAGACCAACTTTCATTTCGGGCACGATCATTTCTTATCAGAATCCGTGTTCACGGCCGTAGCACGCTGGGACTGGGTCGATTTTGATACCTCGATAACTGGCGATTCGGAATACGGGATCACCTTTGGTTTGAACTTCCGCCCCGTTGAAGACACGGCTTTCAAGCTGGATTACAACACCACCTATAAAACGCCAGCAAATGGCGACAAAGGCGATGGCATTGGACGCCTCTTCTTTTCGATTGCCTCGTATTTTTAAAAAAAGGAGTTGGAGAAAACAGTGATAAAAAATAAGTATGTGCTCTGTATCATGGTCTGCCTCCTGTCGGGACTCGGATTCGCGCAGGGTCCCGATGGCCCAGAGGCTATCACTGTATATCTCACAGAAGAACAGGCTCTAAAAAAAGCCTTCCCAGATGCAGACACGCTCTGGAGCGAAGTCTGGATCCCAACCCCACAAGAACGGCGGCGCATTGAACGGCGGTTGGGGTGGCGCCTCGAAGAACCCGATTTCACGATTTTTCAGGCAAAAAAAAATGACCGACATCAGGGATACGCGATCATTGCGAATCAAATTGGCCTCTACAAACCCATCACCTTCATCGTCAAAGTCAAACCCGACCACCGCGTTGGCGGTGTATGGATCATGGTCTATCGCGAATCGCGAGGCGGTCAGGTCAAGCGCCAGCGGTTCTTGACCCAATATACAAATAAAAATGTCAATCATCACATTCGTCTCAACCGCGACATCATCGGCATCAGCGGTGCCACTCTCTCGGTACGCGCCTTAAATGCGGGCGTCAAGAGGGTCCTCACCGTCCTCAATGTCATTTACTCGGAAAAAGAATCCCAATGAGTGCTACCCCTCAAGCCTCCACGCGCAGGAGCAAAACCATCCCGCTTCACAAAGAACAACCCAGAACGCGAACAAAACGCGTCGAATTTTTCCGCAAACTCCATCGCTATGTCGGCATTGGTGCACTCATATTTTTATCTCTGCTCGCCGTCTCGGGTTTTTTGCTCAATCACCCCGGCCTGCTCGGCGCGCCCTCTGAGCGCACCCTCTCATTTGCGGTTGACCCCCGCGATCCCCAACACCTCTATCGCGGCACGCGCTTGGCCCTTTATTCCTCTGAAGACGGCGGCAAAACCTGGACCGAAGTCCCAATGCTCTTCGCTGCAGAACGCGCCGTTGACATCGCCTATGCGCCCGACAATCCCGACCACATTTACGTCGTCCTCGAAGACCTGGGCCTCATTCGCTCAACCGACGGCGGCATCGTCTGGGAGCAAGTCGGCCTCGGATTTATGCCCCTTGCCGAAGGCATCCGCCTCCAGCGCATTGGCATTGGCTCCACCCAAAATCTGAACCTGTGGACCTCAGGCGGTCTGCTCACCAGTTCCAACGGCGGAAAAACCTGGGCCTCTATCGCCCAATCTACAAAGCCCGGACACGATCTCTACACGATCATACACCAGATTCACACGGGTTATTTCTTCGCCGATTGGTTTGTCTATCTCTACGACATCGCTGCCTGGGGCCTGGTCGGCCTGTCCATCTCTGGCCTGATCATCTGGTGGCGCACCAGAAAGCGCCGCCTACATCGTACAAAAAAAAGTGCCCTCAGATACTGAGAGCACTTTCTGTGTACATCGCTTTATCTCTCACCCCATATCTCGATCCAACAAAAACAGACCATAAGCGTCATCGCCCACCAGCTTCAACTTTTGCACAATACTGCTGATTTGGGCCTCCTCTTCTACCTGTTTCTCGATAAACCACTTCAAAAAAATCTCCGTTGCATGGTCGCGCTCATTCAGTGAGAGATCGACCAGATCATTGATCATCCCACTGGATTTCTGCTCTTGCCGATGCGCATCTTCAAAAACCTCCAGAGGGGATGCCCATTCAGAAGGTGGTTCGGCGATCTGTTTGAGCAGGACCCGGCAGTTTCGCGCATTGATATAATCCACGATCTTGAGCGCGTGCTGCCGTTCTTCTTTGTATTGCTCGCGCATATACGTGGCAAATCCGTGCAGATTTACCCCGTGAAAATACGTCTCCATGGCGAGATAGTGAAATGCCGAATGGAACTCAAAATTGAGTTGCTCGTTCAAAGCCATGAGGACCTTCTTGGGAATCATAACAAAAAACAAACCTCCTGTTGGGTGACTTATGGGCCACACTGGGGTAATCAAATGCTCCGCGTCTAAAAGTTACTAAAGGTTTACGCAATTTCGCAAAAAGAATCAATAGAAAAATGCCATATACCATTGGGG